>JAVCDJ010000278.1 GCA_030765845.1 Candidatus Stygibacter australis | reverse complement strand
AACTTATTACGTGATAGATGACCCTAATAATACTTATATTGACCATATAAATTGCTGGGGTAAATTCCTGGATGTCGATAAAGTGTTGATCAGAGAAGTCCCGCCCACTCATGCTCAATATGACGAGATTGAGGCAGTGGCGGAGTATTTTGCAGATCAAACCACTTCCTATGGTAACACATACCAGGTATATAGAGCATATTCTCCCAATGACCAGCCTTATACCAATGCACTGATCCTCAATGATCATGTTTATGTGCCGCTTACAGGTGGGTCTTATGATGATGAAGTTCTGGCAGTTTATGAAGAAGCAATGCCGGGTTATACTGTTGTTGGGGTTTTCAGCGGTCCCCAGCCCTGGGAATCCACCGATGCTTTGCATTGCAGAGTAATAGGTATTGCAGATCGCGAAATGCTGTATATCTACCATTTACCTTATCTGGATGAGCAGCCGGTAGATGTTGATCTTGTCGTTTCCTGTGATATCACTCCTTACAGTGGAGCAGAAATACTCTATGAAGAAGTATTCCTGTACTACAGGATTGGGGTGGAAGAATATCAGCAGGAGCTGATGCTCAATGTGGAAGATAATACTTTTGAAGCCACGATTCCTGGGCAACCAGAAGGATCAATGGTTTCCTATTATATCAGTGCTTTTGACGAAGAAACTCATTCTGCTTTTCATCCCTTGATAGGGGAAGCTGATCCTCACGTCTATTACGCAGGTGGGCAGCAGTATCCTGTTCTGGATGTGGATCCTGAGGTCATAAATATGGAAATGCCGGCAAATTCGACTGCTACCCAGGAGCTGCAGCTTACGAACACAGGTGGTGGTGTGATCAATTACAGTATCGAATTCCAGGATACAAGCCGAGATATAACCGGCAGCTATGTGATTTGTGATGATCAGTTCTTTAATCCCGGAGAAACAATTGATCTTGATTTCACAGTATATAATAACAGTTCTGATGATGAATGGATCCAGAACGTTACTATCGACTTCCCAGAAGGTTTTGAAGTGATTGGAGCTACAGATTTTTGGGGCGGTTCTGGCGGACTGATAAGATATGAGGGGGCACAGGGTAATGGAGCTCTGGTATCATGGTATGGAGAAACATCAAATGGCTGGGGAGTTCTTCATGATGATGAGTCAGCTTTTTGTACAGTGGAGGTAAATGTAGCACCCGATTTTTCTGGTAACGCATTATTGGATTGGACAATCACGGGTGATAGCTTTGGAGCAGAACCGCATACAGTTTCTGGAGATATTGAGCTGGAAATCTATGGTGATTTAGTCGGCTGGATCACTGCCAGTCAATTTAGCGGTGACCTCTGGGCAATGGAAACAGATATAATCAACTTAATGTTCGATACAGCAGACATGGAAGAAGGTAATTATTCATGCAGCCTGATCATCAATTGGGAACAAGATGAAGAGATCATTCCGGTAAATTTAACCGTTAGCTCTCAACCTGCTGATGAAGACGAGGTAGCACCCCTGATCACCTCAGCAGTAGTATATCCCAATCCTTTCCGTGGTAATGGGCAGCGTGATCTGATTACTCTGGAATTCAGCATAGCTGAACCAGTAAATGATCTTGAGATCACAGTCTATAACCTGAAAGGACAAAAAGTAGCAGATCTATATCAAGGAGAAATGACATCAGGTGAACATCAGATATACTGGAATGGAAAAACCGTAACAGGTCAGGAAGCAGCAGCAGGATTATATTTCTATAAACTAAGCAGCACCGAATTCAGCATGTACAAAAAAGCGATAATATTGAAATAAACCCTAAATAAAAGATAAATATAGGGGCAAAATTATTTCTCCACCGATTTATTTATCCAGACATCAAGATCTTTGGTATAGCGCGGATATCCATAAACCGCTAAGGCATATCCGCCAACGATCAGATATTTAACTTTGTTTGCGTTTAGTAATTGTATAAACTCTTTGAAATCTTTGCTTAGCATTATATCTCCAGGAATTATATTCTTCTCTGATAGTTTCTAAAGCCGCAATTCGTTCCTCGCAGGTTTTACTCATCCAATATCTCAGATCAGTATCTGGTTCGGTGAGCTTTTTGCGTCTAATCACTTTTTCTATCATAATTATCCTCAATAATTTTCTCAATAACTTACAGATTATGTACATGGCTTTTCAATTGTCAATGACTATTTATTACAGTCTGGCATCCCTCCGTTTTCATCTGAATTTTATCCTCAACTCACCAGAATAATTTATAAACAATTAGTCCCTTAAAAATGATTGTCTTTCTACTCCCATTAAGATTTCTGATAGTGTAGAGGCAGAAATAACCTTACTTTTTGTAAGTAAATTTCATATCACTGCCGCAAAGGCAAAATTGCTCCGGAAAATTATCTGGATTGCCTCAAAAGCCCCACTGTATGCATTAAAGAAGCTTACTGGCAGCATACTGGTAACAAAGGGGCAACCTATAGGTTGTGCAAGGCTGAACGGCATAACACTTAGATGTCATGCCGTGCCGCCTTGCCTTGCTTACTTCTTGCCCCTTTGTTGCTCCTATATTGCCAGAAGGTTAAAAGTAAGTTAGCATAATGGTTTCTTTTATTATGGAAAAACATAATCTCTGCTTGATAATTATCATACGCAATAATTACCTTGCTGGTCATTTAGATTACTCTTCAATGGTAAATTTCATCCTAGATGAAGCAACTAAATTGATCGATATATAATGTAACCTTTTTTGTGTTTGATTCTTTCTTCTCAATAGCCTTTAGTTTTATAAACGGTTACACTTTTATCAAATTCAATTGCAATTTGCTTTAAAGTGCAATTATTTGATTTAAAATTAGTCAAAATATAAACAAATTTACTTGAAATTATTTCTACCTGCTTTTTCTTTAACTAAACTCCTGGCCTGGCTCTTTATTGTGTTTATTTTAGTCGATGTCATATTATCTGGAGCTAAGATGTTATGTAAGTAATTTAATATTTTTGTTATAAATTCAATTTACTCTAATATTGTTGAGAATATTTTAATTTCGGGGGGATACATGCTATTTATTACAGTCCATGTTCAAAAAAATATTTTTGTGGATGCAGCGGACTTAGCGGAGACAGTTACCAATATTTACTTCGTTCACTAAGTCCGCTATGTCCTCTAAGTCTTTTCTTCCCCCAAAAAACCATTCTTGACAAGAAATGTAAGATTTTCATAAACACAAGAACGAAATTATGGAGACTTTATGAAATATATCGGAGCGCACGTAAGTGCAGGCGGGGGTGTGGAAAATGCCCCTGAGAATGCCAGAAAGATCGGTGCAAAAGCATTTGCATTATTTACTAAAAACCAGAAAAGCTGGTTTGCCAGTCCTCTGGAAGAAGCAAACATTCAATTATTTAAGCAAAGATGTGAACAATATGATATAACTCCAGATTTTATTTTACCCCATGCCAGCTATCTGGTCAATATTGGCAGTCCCGAGTCAGACAAGCTCAAAATCTCTCGTAATTCTTTGATTGAAGAAATTAAACGCTGCGAATCATTAGGGCTTAAGTATTTGAATATCCATCCAGGTGCTCATAAAAAACTGGTTTCAGAAGATGATTGCCTGCAGATCTGTGCCGAAACGATCAATATCTGCCACCAGAAAACCGAGAGTCTTTGCATAGTGATAGAGAATACAGCTGGACAGGGAACAAGGATGGGATACAGGTTTGAGCATTTGAACCGCATAATTGAAATGGTGGATGATAAAGACCGGATCGGAGTGTGCCTGGATACTTGTCATACTTTTGGAGCTGGCTATGATCTGCGAACTAAGGACGCATGCCAGAAAACCTTTGTTGAATTTGACAGTATTGTAGGCTTCAACTGGCTGCGGGGTATGCATCTTAACGACTCCAAGATCGAATTAGGCTCTCGCAAAGACCGTCATGCTTCAATTGGAGAAGGATTGATAGGCAAAACCTGTTTTGAATATATCATGCAGGATGACAGATTTGACGAAATTCCCCTGATATTAGAGACACCAGAATCGGAAAAGTGGCAGGCAGAAATAGAAATGCTATATGAAATGAGCAGGGAGAGCAGATTATGATCAAGATCAGAAAAGCAGATTGCAAAGACCTGAGGCAGATATCATATATTCATGTGGATACGTGGCGGGATGCTTATAGAGGAATAATTGATAATTACGTTCTGGGCAAGCTGTCCTATGGCCGCTCACAGGATAACTGGAAAAACTGCATGGCGAAACTGAGTGATTATTTCTATGTGGCAGAAAAGGATGATATTGTAGTCGGATTTATCACTGGTGGCAACTTGCGTGATGAAGAGCTGCTATATGACGCTGAGGTTTATGCCATGTACATTTTACCGGAATATCAAAAGCAAGGCATTGGCAAAATGATGCTGGATCAGATTGTAATTGATTTTCATCATGAGGGTTGGAAGCAGTTTCTCATTTGGTGTCTTGAAAAAAATCCTGCCAGAGCTTTTTACGAATCTCTGGGGGGGGTACACACACACGCAGCAAAAATTACTATTGGGGGCAGAAATCTGATCAAGAACGGCTATCTTTTTGACACTGATATCTTCCTGAAAAGAGAGAACAGCGAAGTATGATCAAAGGATATCATTAACTAAAGGGAACAACTGTACTCTTAAATAAAAACTGATATAAATCAATAAATTAGTAATTTCACTGAATTTCATGATTTCCCTTGATATTCCAGTTAAAATCCACTAAATAGTCATTCAAACGTCTTCTTAGAAACAATTTAGCACCTATAAGGCAGAACAACAAAGCACAATCTAACAAAAAAATGTCACTATGTGCTTTGTTGTTCCACCTGAAGAGGGTTAGATAGGTAATAATAATGGAACGTAAATGATAGAAATCAGTGAAATTATAGATAAAGATTTTGAGTAGAAAAATCATTTGACATTAAGATAGTTTTAATATTATTGTAATAAAAAATAACAGAACTTCAAAGGAGGTATTATGACAGAATTGAAGTATGGGAAAATCGGAAGCCAGGAAGCGATGGATCTGGAAAACAAATATGGTGCACATAATTATCATCCACTGCCAATAGTGATAGCTAAAGGTAAAGGCACTAAAGTCTGGGATCCGGAAGGGAATGAATATTATGACTTTTTATCAGCATATTCCGCTGTAAATCAGGGACATTGCCATCCCGTGATCATTCAGGCACTTATTGATCAGGCAAAGGAACTTACCCTCACCAGCCGGGCATTTTACAATAATAAATTAGGTGAATATGAGAAATTTATCACTGAATATTTTGGATATGATATGGTGTTACCGATGAATACAGGAGCAGAAGCAGTGGAAACTGCTATGAAGCTGAGCCGTAAATGGGCATATCAGAAGAAAGGTGTGCCAAAAAATGAAGCACTTCTGATCTTTGCTGAAAATAATTTCCATGGCAGAACTATTAGTATTGTATCCGCATCTACAGATCCAGTTGCCTATAATGAATATGGACCATTTACACCAGGGATAGAGATCATACCCTATAATGATACCGATGCTCTGGCAAAACTGCTGGCAGAAAAGGGTGACAACGTAGCAGCCTTTATTGTCGAACCTATTCAGGGTGAAGCAGGTGTTTTTGTGCCGGAACATGGTTACCTGAAGAAGTGTCTTGATCTTTGTCATCAGCACAATGTATTATTCGTTGCTGATGAAGTGCAGACAGGTATAGCACGTACTGGACGTCTGCTGGCATGTGACTGGGAAGAAATCCATCCAGATATGGTGATCTTAGGAAAAGCAATTTCTGGTGGCGTGTTACCGGTATCAGCCGTACTTGCCTCCAAAGATATCATGCTGTGCATCAAACCCGGCGAACATGGTTCCACATTTGGTGGATTCCCGCTGGCATGTACTGTTGCCAAAGCAGCACTGGAAGTTATCAGAGATGAGAAACTGACGGAAAATGCTGAAAGACTAGGAAAATTATTCCGTAAATTAATGGAAGAGATAGATAGCCCGATGATCAAAACAGTACGGGGAAAAGGACTTTTGAATGCTATCATCATTGAACCCACAAATGGCAAAGAAGCCTGGGATGTGTGTGTGGAGATGAAGAAGAATGGTGTGCTTGCCAAACCAACTCATCAGCATATAATCCGCTTTGCACCACCACTGGTGATCACAGAAGAAGAAATCTATGATGCAGTAGAGCGTATTAAGAAATCAATCTTGAAATTCAGTTAAGATAATAATCTTATTGATATATAAAAGCCCCGGAATTATCCGGGGCTTTTTAATTTTATAATTCCTCTTCGCTGAGGATTTTTATACCATTTGCTTGCAGGAGGCGGCAGGTGAAGCCGGAGCATTTTATATTTTTGCCGGAGAATGTGCCGTCATAGATGTAATGTACTCCGCAGGAGGGGGAGCGTTCTTTGAGGATGGCTTTGATGATGCCGTATAGCTTTGCCAGCCGAAGTGTTTCCTGGGCTCCTTTGATAAATTGAGCTGTAACGTCTTCTCCTGAGCTGTTAAATACATTTTCTCCAATAATTTCAGAGGCAAGACGGGGAGTGGGTAAGCCACCTAACTGCTCAGGGCAAACCAGTATTGCTTCACCGGACTGGACAAGTTTCATTATTTCAGGATGAAGGTTATTATCACCATCATATTTACAATTAACTCCTGCCAGACAGGCACTTATCAGTATTTTTTCCATGATCTTACTCAGGATTACTTACAATCCCAGCGAAAAGGATCAGGTTGTGAGTGTTTTCCTGGAGCAGGAAGATGAAGGGATGATCTGCTGTGAACTCATACTGATCTTTGGGAGGTCCTGCTGAATTCAGTTTCATGGTTACTGCTGTGGCAGCAGCGGCTTCGGAGCCAGTTTCATCCACATCAATAAAACCGCGGTGCTGTACCTGTCCGATTTCCAAATCCATCATCTCATTAATCCGGCTGAAATCTGCTTCAGATGTAAATGCGACGGGCATTCCCATGGCGATTAGATCATCATTCAACATGCGGGAATAATCAATTTTAAATTTGGGAAGAGCCACGATCACAGATTTTCCGGTAATCCAGTTAGAGTTTATTTCATTATAATATTCTTTATTCAGTTTACCTAAGGCATCAGGCAACTGGGAAGATTCTTTGGGCAGAAGTATGAGCATGGAATAATCGCTATCATCATATCTCATCCTGACCGCCTGCAAGATATCATCCTCATAATAATTAAATCTTTTGGTAATGTGCATCATATCTGCCTTTATGATCTCATTAGAATTCAGATGAAAGTCTTCTTTTTTTGTGAATCTGGGATTGAATTTATGCTGCCATTTGGCTTTAAAATAAATTGCATTCAGCAGAACAAGCTTGCTAGCGGGATTCAGATATTGCAGGATTTCAGGGATTTTATCATTAGTCTTACCTGCAACCCATTGATTAATTTCCTGCAAGACCATTTTCTGGTCATAGAAATCTGACTGGTGAAGTTCCGCCTGGTAGTCAATTTCTATTTTATTGATAAAGGATTCTCTGATCTTGTAATTATTTGCCATCCAGAGAGCGTTGGCAATTTTCAATTCCACATTATCACCAGATTGCGTAAGGAGGTAATTTTGCAGAGCACCCAGGCTTTCAGCAGTAGTGATATTTTTATCAAGCTTAAGAACTGAGCGCATTTGAGAAAGTGTTTCCTTATCAGCGCCTTCCGCAGTCATTGCCAGGGCAGTGAAAACGCTGTAAGGTGAGATGACAATATTATCTTCTGCATCTATCTGACGCAATAGATCAAAGCCAAAATCATTGATAGGATCAGAAATATCATTAGCATTGATCATGAGAGTAGCGAACAGGAGGATGATCAGAAATCCAGTTGTCGTTTTCATATTAACTCCTTTGTTTAGAGTTTCTTTTTCAATTCTGCCAGTTTATTGATAGCCTCTATAGGGGTGAGGTTATTCACATCGATTTTCTTTATTTCTTCCAATATTTCATTTTTCTCAGTATCAAGCTGAACCATGGCATCGAAAATATCAAGCTGAGAACTTTCTTTTTGCTTCTTCTTTCTTCTGGATTGTCCGCTAAGTCCCTGGGGACTAAGTTCGTGTTCTTCAAGATTACCCAGAATTTCTTTTGCGCGAGAGATCACGGCATTGGGCACGCCAGCAAGACGGGCTACCTGAATCCCATAACTTTGATCAGCACTGCCACGCTTGATCTTACGAAGAAATACTATAGTATCATTCCATTCCTGAACAGCGATATTATAATTCTTTACGCCAGTTAGCAGGTTTTCCAGTTCTGTGAGCTCATGATAGTGCGTGGCAAACAGTGTTTTTGCCTGCAGACGGGGATGATTGTGGATATATTCCACGATAGACCAGGCAAGGCTGAGTCCATCAAATGTGCTGGTGCCTCTGCCGATCTCATCTAGAAGTATCAGGGAATCAGAAGTGGCAGAATTCAGGATATTGGCAGTTTCCAGCATTTCAACTAAAAATGTGCTCTGACCCATCGCCAGATTATCAGAAGCTCCCACACGGGTGAATACTTTATCAAACACGGGCAGGAGAGCAGATTTTGCGGGGACAAAGCAACCGCTTTGAGCCATGATCACCAGCAAACCTATTTGCCTTAAATATGTAGATTTACCTGCCATATTTGGTCCAGTAAGCAGGACTATGCGATTATCTGTGCTATTGAGTTCCACATCATTGGGAATATACTGTTCATCAGTAAGCAGCTTCTCAATAACCGGATGCCGGCAATCAGTGATCTGCATGATACCGTTATCACTAAACTCCGGCTGCACATAATCATTATAATATGCCAGCCAGCCAAAACAGGTGAACACATCCAGTTGAGCAACCACATCCACAAATTGCTGCAGCAAGGGGATCTGGTCATGCAGATGCTTGCGGATAGTGTTATATAATTCATATTCCAGATTTTTTATCCGTTCTTCGGCACCCAGTACTTTTGCTTCATATTCTTTGAGCTGAGGGCTGATATAGCGTTCGGAATTTACGAGGGTCTGCTTGCGAATATAGTGCTCTGGGATTTTGTCCTTATGCGCTTGAGTAACTTCCAGGTAATAACCAAACACACGGTTATAACCAACTTTGAGAGATGATATGCCGGTAGTTTTGCGTTCTTCTGCTTCCAGCCGGGCAATCCAGGATTTACCATTACGGCTGATCTCACGCAATTCATCCAAACCCGCTTCATAGCCGTCTTTGATGATATTTCCTTCAGTTATCACAAGTGGTGGTTCAGGTTGAATGCTTTTATCTATATATTCAGTAATAGCTTCATAATTCTGGATACTGGCATATAATTCCTTAATAGTAGGCTCTTGAAAATCACTCAGCAGATTACGAAGTTCAACTGCTGTAAGCAGAAAGTTATGCAGAGCGATCAGTTCTCTGGGATTAACTCGCATGGTGCCTACTTTGGAGATGATACGGCTGAGATCGCCAATCTTATCCAGCACCATGCGTAATTCTTCAGTTCTAATTATATCATTTTTCAGAGCAGCAACCGCCATAAAACGTTTTTCAATTTCAGTTCTTTTGATCAGGGGATTCAAAACCCAGTTTTTGATCAGTCTTGACCCCATGGGAGTTTGGGTTTTATCAAGGATAGAAAGCAGACTTCCATAGGCTGTGCTATAGCGCATGGAGCGCACAAGTTCAAGGTTTCTGCGTGTTACTTCATCAAGCTGCATATAATCTGAAAGGGAATAATAATGCAGGGAAGTGATATGATCAAGGGCATCAATCTTAAGAGTTTTCAGATAGGCAAGAGCAATGCCGGCAGCTGTTTTCCCTAGAGGTTTATCATGAGCACCAAAGCCTTCCAGGGTGGTAGTGCCAAAGTGCTCTTTGAGGATTTTATCAGCTTCCTGTTCATCAAAATACCAGTTCTCAAACAAGGTGAAAGTGATGTTTGAATCCTTGTATTTCTCTTCCAGCTTTTGTTTATATTCTTCATTTGTCACAATGATCTCAGCGGGAAGCAGCCGCATAACCTCGTTAGTTATCTCAGAATCAGGGATCTCTGTGAAGATAAATTCCGCCGTGGAAACATCTATAAAGGCAATACCTGAAAAACCCTCAGTTCCCGGATGGATCGCTGCCAGAAAATTATTATCACTTTTAGCAATCAACTTGCTATCTATCACAGAACCCGGGGTAATAATATCAATGATCCCTCGTTTTACCAGACCTTTGGCTTGTTTCGGGTCTTCGGTCTGCTCACAGATAACCACTTTCACACCCTGCTTTATCAGTTTATCAAGGTAATTATCCAGAGCATGATAGGGGAAACCGGCTAACGGGACAGGATTTTCATTATTCTTATTTCTGGCGGTGAGAGTGATACCTAATAGTTTTGCTGCACGCTGGGCATCATCAAAAAAGGTTTCATAAAAATCACCCATTCTAAACAAGATAAGTTTATCAGGGTGTTTTTCTTTTATCTCCATAAACTGCCGCAGCATTGGAGTTAGTTTAATATTTTTAGTCATCAGACCTGTTATTTAGTCCTCAAAATTATCGAACTGTTTTAAAGCACTCTAACCCTTGTGACCTTAGTTTTTTCTGGGCTTTCAGTAAATCACTTTCCGTTTTAAAAGGTCCCACCAGCACTTTATAAAGCATGCCCTGCCTGGTATTTACCGGATCCAGATTTACATTATAGCTCATTGATTCCAGCAACGCAACTCTGCGCGTAAGATTATAATCTTTGATAAATGCACCCACCTGCAGGAACATACCTTTAAATTTCGGCTCAGGTTCTGGTTCCGGTTTCGGCTCAGGTTTAGGTTCAGGCTTAGGTTCTGGAAGTGGTTTTGGCATTTCTGCTTTTGCCATTTCCGGTTCTGGTTCAGGTTCAGATTCGACCGGGGGCATAGATTCTACTTCCGCCAGACCTTGTGAGGTAATATCATTGATCCTGTCAGTAGCATTAAAAGTCAAAGGATGATAGGGAAATTCAATCTTCATTTTGTCATACATTTCCATGGCAGCCTGATAGTTTCCCACTTTCTCCTGAGTACTACCGGTTTTATAAAATACCAGAGCTTTTTGCTGTCTCAGATAGCGACCTTTGGTTAATTCATCCAGAGTATTAAGCGCTTTATAGTATTCCAGCATGCGAATATAAGCTTCGGAAATATACAAGTAACTGGTTTCAATATTATTATAATTATCTGAATTGATGATATAATCATCAAATATCATAATAGCTTTATCATATTTTCCCCAGCCAAAGAGGTTTTGACCCATCCAGTAATCACGATCCGGGACATATTTCTTGGAGCAGTTTTTCAGGTATTTATCTGCTTCCTCATAATCTCGACGCAGCAGAAAATATTTTGCCAGTTCAAACCGGGCAAGATTTCCATATTTACCATCTTTATCTTCTTTGATGATCTCTTGAAATCCTTTCACATAATCATCTTCCCGGATACGTGAAATTGCCTGATTATAGAGCTTTTCCATGCGGGATTCACCCCACAGGGTTAGACTTAAAAATATCAAAGCTAATAGAAGCAAAACCTTTCGTGACATACTAACTCCTGGGTTTATTTCTTTTCAATCTTTTTCCTTAATATCCCCTGTGCAGGGCATTTACCCTCAATCTCAATCTTTACTACAGTGTTGGGTTTTGTAAAGAAAATTTGCTCAGATTCTTCATTTATCATATTTGTTACTAACATTTTTCTATCCTGACTGCGGTCAGGAAACACCAGCTCGATCTCTTCACCGGAGCTGAATTTTGATTTCACGTTAACTGATATCCAGTTCTTCTCATGCTCAGTTATTTCACCCAGAAACTGATAATTTCTGATATATGCCGATGAATCATAATACTGTTTTTCCATGCTGTTCAATCCCTCAAAAAAGCCTTCACTATAAACACGGTGACTCACTTTTTCCAGTTCATGGCGCAGTTCAGGGTCAATAGCTTTGTTCTGCTGCACAGCCCTCACGGCTTCCCGATAGATGCGGGTAACATTGGCCACGTAATAAAGGCTTTTCATCCTGCCTTCGATCTTGATGGAATCCACCCCGGCCTGGGCAATTTCGGTCATCCTGTCTATGAGGCAAAGGTCACGGGAATTTAAGATATAGCTACCATATTGGTCTTCTTCGATAGTGAATTCTTCATTTGGACGGCTTTTTTCTTTCAGATAATATTCCCAGCGGCAGGGTTGACTGCAATCTCCCAGATTAGCATGTCTGCCATTTAGATAGGCACTCAAGAGGCAGCGTCCGGAATAACTCATGCACATGGCACCATGCACGAACATCTCAAGCTCCATCTCAGGAACGCGCTGCTTGATCTCAGAGATTTCATCGATACCCAGTTCGCGTGCCAGGATGATCCTTTTTGCTCCAGCCTGCTGCCAGAATTTTACGGCACTCCAGGAGGTTACATTTGCCTGAGTGCTGATATGTACTGGTATTTGCGGGGCATGGATCCGAGCCTGCATCATAACACCCGGATCGCTGATGATAAGGGCATCCACCTGCAGTTCAGCAAGGAATCGCAGATATTCTTCCAGATTAGCTATTTCTTTATTGTGGGCATAGATATTGACTGTGATATAAATCTTTTTGCCTGCGGCATGAACCGTCTGCACTGCCTGGGATAGTTCACTGCGGTCAAAATTACGGCTGTGACTCCGCAAACCAAAATTCTTGCCTGAAGCATACACAGCATCTGCCCCGTATGCCAAAGCATATTGCAATTTATGGATATCTCCGGCGGGGGATAGTAATTCCATTTGATCTATAGGTCTATTAACGGCTCATGGAGTTAAGGAATTCTTTATTATTTTCAGTAACACTCATTTTGCTTTGAAGCATTTCTATTCCCTGAATAGGACTCATGGTTTTGAGGAATTTGCGCAGGACGAACATCCGGTTACGGGTTTCTTCACTTAGCAATAATTCTTCCTTACGGGTTCCACTACGGATAAGATCAACTGCTGGATAAAGACGAAGATCACTTATCGTGCGGTCAAGCACCAGCTCCATATTACCGGTTCCTTTGAATTCTTCAAAGATGACCTGATCCATGCGGCTGCCGGTATCTACCAGTGCAGTTGCGATAATTGTGAGGCTGCCTTTTTCCAGAGCGTTTCTGGCTGCTCCGAAGAATTTCTTGGGACGATGGATACTATTGGAATCCAAACCACCGGAAAGCACCTTTCCACTGGATGGGGTAGCCATATTATAAGCCCTGGCAAGACGGGTGATACTATCAAGCATGATAACCACATCACCACCAAGCTCAACCATGCGTTTTGCCTTGGCAATGGTCATTTCTGCCACCTGAATATGATTACGCGGGGTTTCATCAAAAGTACTGGAAACCACTTCTGAATTCTCTGGAATGATATTACGTTTCATTTCAGTTACTTCCTCAGGGCGCTCATCCACCAGTAATACAATTACATAAACTTCCTTGTGATTAGTTAAAATGGCATTTGCCATTTTTTGCATCAAAACGGTTTTTCCTGTTCTGGGAGCAGCAACGATAAGTCCACGCTGACCTTTTCCGATTGGAGTAAATAAATTGATGATACGGGTGGAAAGATCCTTGGGGTCAGATTCCAAATCCAATATTTCTTCAGGGAAATAAGGCGTTAGCCGGTCAAAGCTTTTGGCTTCACGGGCTGACATGGGATTCTCATAATTAACAGAGTCCACTCTGATCAGGGCAAAATACTTTTCTTCTTCCTTAGGTGCGCGTACTGGTCCTGAAACCACGTGACCTTTCTTCAAGCCAAATTTCTTGATCTGGCTGTTTGACACATAAATGTCATTACGTCCCGGGGTGTAACTATTTTCTACAAAACGCAGAAAACCATAACCATCATCGACTATTTCCAATACTCCGATAACAAATGCAAGACCTTCCTGCATTGCTTTCATCTCGAATATCTTGTGAATCAGATCGGTCTTTTTCATTCCGGTGCTGGCGATTTCCATCTCTTTGGCAACTGCCTGCAATTCGTTCAATTTCATCTCAAACAGGTTATTTGCTTGATCCATACATTCTCCTTAATTGTAACACATATTTTTTATTTTATATGGTTTCTATAAACTCTGTCCAACTTCTTACGCAGTATTTATATATGTCAAGATTTATTTCTTATGCTCAGCTATTTCTATGAATTGTCCTAAAAATATTTCTTATTACCTAACCGGATTACTTCCCGATAACTTCTTAATAACATCCTTCGAATAAAAAATAATCCCAGCAAATTTTACTTCTAAAGAAAATAATTAAGGTTTCTCAAAGTGAAACAGATAATATTTTTGAGAAGGGATAGTTAGAAAGGTGTGGAGATGGTGAGAATGGGTGAGGGAGAGGAATAATTGAAAATTGAAAATGTAAAATGTAAAATTAAATGTGTAATGTAATCAGAGCTGGGGAAAAACGAAGATGAGAAGATGAGAGGGGGCGAAGGTGCGATTTAATATAAGATAATGTAATCCACCTAGGCGGACAAGAATGTAAAATTAAATGAAGGGGTGAAGCCAGGGAGAAACAGAAAAGGATTGAAGAGAAAGAATAATCAGGATTTGTGAAGATAGTAAACAGGGTTAACATTGTGAACTGAGTGATAATGAAGGGAAATGAGAGTATAACGATTCTGGGAGTGAAAACGTGCATGATAATTGATTTATCATTCATATTTTATAAGCTGAATTTGTGATGTGAAATGGGGGAGAGCTGAGAATTTATTATTGACATTAAAAATGGATTGGATAAAAAAGTCTCATAAGAGAGCAGGAATATGTGAGGAAACATGAGCGAAAATAGAGTATTGATAATAGATGATATGGAAGATAATCACATTCAGATCAAAACGGCTCTGAATGATCTTGATTATGAGATAATCTCATCCTTTAGTGCGGATGAGGGATTGATGCTATTTCAAATTCATAAACCGCAGATAGTAATTCTTGATCTGAGGATGCCCGGCAAAGATGGCGTAGAATTACTGGAACGCCTGGAACCGGATGAGAACAGCAGTTTTGCAGTGATAATAATCACAGGATATGGCACTGATGAGGATATCAGCAAGTGTTATGAGCTGGGAGCCAGTGCATTTTTGCATAAACCTATCAAATATATCCAGGTGAACAGCCTGGTAAAAAACCTGATGCAGTCCGTGGTACTGCGGCTGGAATTAACCTCCTTACGCAAAGAGCTGGATGACTTGAACCGCAAACGAAGCTGATATAAGCTGAGCAATAAATATAGAGCCCGTCGGAAGACGGGCTTTTTTTTGTTCAAGATTGGAT
>JAVCDJ010000277.1 GCA_030765845.1 Candidatus Stygibacter australis | reverse complement strand
AGCTGTTTGGGTGTAAATTTAGAGATAATGGAGCCATCTTTTTTACCTAGTTCAATAGCCTTCAGCAAGAGATCAAGGTTTTCCTGGTGAATGCTTTCTGCTTCAATACCAAAGGAACTCTGTGATTCTTCGCTATCATTTTTCGGTTTATTCTCTTCATAGGTGATATCAAAGAAAATGATATTATTGAAAGACTTTCTATGATGAATAAAAAAAGTGAAGAATGTATTGCTGATGGCAACAACTTTTTGGAGTCCAGTTATATCTTTTACGCATATAGAAGTTAATTCTTTATTAAGTTTATTAACTTCTTTAAGGATGACGGCATTGAAGAGATCATTTTTATCGGTAAAATACTGATATAAATTTCTTTTACTATAGCCAACATTATTGGCAATGATATCCAGAGTAGTAGCTTCATATCCATTTTCGTTGAACAATTCTTCAGCAAGATCAATAATCCTGTTTTGTTTTGAGCGCTTTTCCCACTCTTTTCTTTTCTTAATTTCCAAACCAACTCCTGCTTTTTACATTAATCACAATAACAAAAAAAATGAACCGCAATTCTGTCAAGTGTGAAATAGGAAGCTCAAACAAATAGTTTATTTCAATTTCTGTCAGTCAAATTAGCTAAAATAATGGATTAAGTGGATTTAAGAATAAATTCACCATAATGATTAATAATACAATATCAGGTAGTATAGTAAATGATCGTGTATAGCATTTCATTTGAGTGAAATTTAATACTTGACACCAGATTTACTAAACACAATTCCTGAAACATTAAAAAATGAAATAAGGAGAGTATTATGGGCAAAGTTTCGATCACGTTAAATGGATCAGATGTAAAAAACCTTTATCCCGCAGTAACAATAGGCGTATCGGCGGCAGCAAGTGGAGATGATGTGATATTATTTGTATTACCATCAGCCCTTCCGGCCTTCGTAAAGGGTGCATTTGCAAAATTAGATGAAAAGGCAGTAAATCTTCCCAATCTGGTAGAGATGTTTGAGGGATTGATGATGCTTGATGCCAGAATCCTGATTTGTGAATTAGGATTTGGAGTACACAATTTAAAAGAAGAGGACTTAATAGAGGGGACTCAGATAGTGGGAGCCACTACCTTTGTAGCCGAAGCCATGGGATCAGACCTTACATTTTCATTTTAGACAATTAGAGAAAACGATAAAAATTAAAACCGGGTAACAATGCCAAATGTAAAATATGGCTGTCAAAAAACCGGAACTACTAAATAGTTAGAGTATATAAAAAAAACCACAGGAGGAAAAATGGAAGTGAACGAAAAATTAGATTGTAAGGGTCTTTCATGTCCAATGCCCATCATCAAATTAAGTAAAGTGATGAAGAAAATGAAGAGTGGAGAAGTTCTGGAAATGCAGGGAACAGATCCTGGTTCAAAGACAGATGTACCTGCCTGGTGCAACAAAACCGGTAATGAATTCCTGGAACAAAAAGAAGCAGATGGAGCGTTCATCTTTTACATAAAAAAAGCGTAAAGGAGAACCTATGTTTAAGAAGGGTATATTAAGAGAATTATTTGACAGTTTGTTCAGCAAATCCTGGCCCATGTGGGTCGGTGGCATTTTGCTGGCAATACTAAGCACATTATTATTTGTGATCAAATATCCCTGGGGAGCCAGTGGTGGTTATGTGAACATTGGTCAGAATCTATTTCAGTCTTTGGGCATCACCAACCTGGGAACCGGGACACCTATCAATATGCATACGGTAGCTTTACTCAATATTTTCATTATAATCGGGGCATTTATATCTGCCCTGTTTTCTCGCGAATTCGGAATCCGGATAGCTCCTGTGGGAGAACTGGTAAAAGGATTAATTGGTGGAGCTTTGATGGGAATAGGAGCCACAGTAGGTATTGGCTGTACCACCGGTGGATTTTTTTCTGGAGTGGCAGCTTTATCTGGAGGAGCATTATTTTTATCATTAGGTTTTTTGATAGGAACCATTTTGGCTTTGAAATATCTGCTTTGGGAAATGGAGGCATTACCCAATATCAGTATGGGCAAATCCTGCACATTGCTGGCAGGTAACAAGCCAAAAACCGGCTGGCAAAGATGGCTGGGCTGGATACTGATTGCAGTAGTGCTTTACATTGTAAACAGTTACACAACCAGAGGTGGCAGCAATATGAAAGTATTAGGCTGGCACATATTGATAGCATTAATCCTTGGTATAATCCTGCAAAGATCACGTTACTGTATTGTGAGAGCATTTCGTGAACCCTTCATGACCGGAGAAGCAACAGCACCAGTAGCGATAATTATCAGTGTTCTGGTAGCATTAATGGGATTCACTGTCATCAAATATTTTGGTGTGGGAAATGCTGGAGAAATAGCAGTGAGAACAATAGAGCTGAAATCAGTATATGCTAATTTCTGGCTACGTGCCCTGATCGGTGGGATCATCTTTGGTTTAGGTATGACGATAGCCGGAGGTTGTGCTGTGGGAACTCTCTGGCGAGCTGGAGAAGGTCACGTGAAATTATGGTTTTCTGCTATTGGCTTTGCGATCATGGCACCAATATCAAAGGGTTTCATAGTACCCTTTGTCACAAAGCTTATTCCCGAGTCTCTTGCAAAGCAGGTATTCTTACCTGATAGCCTGGGTTATACAGGAGCTGTAGTGCTGGTATTATTTATATTGCTGTTGTGGTATATCTTTGTGAAGTGGAATGAGAAAACAGGCAAGTTTTCAGCATTATAAAGGAGAACATGATGAAGACATTATATATAATAAGTTTTATGATACTCCTTCTTGTATTTAGTGGTTGCGGTAAAGGTTTTTCTGAAGGTGGATATTTTACCGACGGTAAAGCAATGGCAGCAGAAGCCAAAGCCGGGATCACTGAGATAACTCATGAAGAATTACGAGTAAAGATGGAGGGCGGAGAATTACGAGTTTTGATAGATGTACGTGAACCTTCGGAATTTGAAGAGGGATATATCAATCAGGCAAATGATGATTTTGAATTTCCCTATCCCGAAACTTTCACGGTAAATATACCTCGAGGTATTCTTGAATTAAAAATGGGAGATAAGCAATATTGGGATGAAGAATTATGGCTTGATATGCCTCCTATAGATGAAGAGGTTGTGATTTACACTCAAACCGGTAAACGAAGTGCTTTAGCAGCCCAGGCATTATTGCAACTGGGCTATAATAATGTAACCAGTCTAAAGGGTGGTTATAGAAAATGGTTAGACCCAAATGCCCCTGAAGAAGAAGCCGTAAAGAGTTCAGGTGGATGCGGATAAAAAAGGAGAAAAAATGAAGAAAGGAATTTTAATTTTATTGATTGCCCTCATTTCTGTAATGATGATGGTTAGTTGCTCAAAGGACGACGAAGATAATAATGTAGAGCCTACAGAAAGCAACTTTGAGATTTTGGTTAATTACATGAACAGTAATGGTATGACAATTGACGAACTGCTCACCGGCTGGATTGTGGCTCCAGATTCAACACTTTATGCAAATATTGGTGACTATTATGTAATGGACCTCCGTAGTGCTGACTATAAACCAGCAAATGGAGTACCCGACTATGATGACGGTCACATAGAAGGTGCCGTACTTACTTCCTCCGCAACAATTATTGCTGATGCTGCAGCCGCTGATGGAAAACCAATCATCGTGGTCTGCTGGACTGGGCAGTCTGCCGGATTTAGCGTAATGGCTCTGCGTTTAAGTGGATATGATGCCAAGTTATTAAAATATGGAATGAGTGGCTGGCATACAGATTTTGATTTGTGGTCCGGCAACATCAACACAATTGATAGTGAAAATTGGGTAGCAGCACCCGGAGATATTGCTGAAGATATGATTTATGAAATGCCAGATCTGGTTGCTGATGGTGAAACCGGAGAAGAGATTTTAGCAGAAAGAATTGACGCAATGCTTGCTGGTGGATTCAAAGGTGTTAAAGCTATTAATGATGGAGCTGGAGTTCTTGAAGTACCGGAGAATTTCTTCATCAACAATTACTGGGCTGCTGATGATGTGGTATTATACGGAAATATCGTTGGTTCGCATCGCATCAAACCTCTTGTTCTAGAAAACCTTGATCCTGATGAACAAATAGTAACCTATTGCTGGACAAGCATGACATCATCATTGGTTTCCGCTTATCTTATCGTGCTTGGCTATGATGCAGCAAGTTTGAGATTTGGCGTTAACGGCATGATATTTGATAATCTGGCAGTTGAAAAACAATGGCCAGGTTCTGCTGATCTTACATACGTTCCGACACGATAATTAGTTAATTAAATATGGGTCAAGGCAACAAAGCCTTGACCCCATTTTACAGGTTAGAAGGAGAATAGATGAAATACAGAATATTATTTTTATTATTTCTTTTTACGATAACAAGCTTAATATATGGTCAAGGCTGTATGGAAGCTTCTTCAGATGAAGGTGTAAGTGTAGTTGGTTATATCCAGGCTCAGTATGAATACGTGTTCCAGGATTCTACTGATGATACCAGTGCTTTCACCTTTAATCGGGTAAGATTTGGTCTGGTTGGAAGTATTCCTTATGATATCAGTTATTATTCAATGTTTGAATTCAGCCCTAATAAAGATGGGGCACCTTATCTGCTGGATGGTTTTATTACCTATTCACGTTTAGACCCCTATTTAAAGATTTCTTTGGGTCAGTTCAAGTCACCTTTCAGTCTGGAATTAAATACTCCCTGCCAGGGACTTCATACTATTAAGCGTTCAGAAGTGGTTAGTGTTTTAACCAGTCCAGACAGAGATCGTGGAGTCCTGTTTAATGGTCACTACGGAGAGATGTTGAAATATGCATTTGCCTTCACCAATGGAACTGGAAGAGATAGTCTTGAAAATAATCAGAATAAAGTTTTTGCCGGTAGAGCAGTTGTTACTCCAATTGAATATTTAAGTATTGGTGCAGGTTATAAAACGGGAACTTCCCCTCCAATGGAAACCACTGTGGAAGATGAAGATGAAATGACACGCATGTCTTTTGATGCTGAGATCAAATACGGTGATTTACTGGTTCAGGGTGAATATATTACTGCCGAAGATAAAGGTTCTCATCTTGAAGTTGTTGGTGATGGCTGAGAGGGAGTTACCGAGGTGGTCCTCGGTTCAGTAAAACGTGCCGGTTTTTGGGCACAGATAATGTATATGACCCCCTGGAATTTACAGCCGATTGTTAAATATGAACAATTTGATCCCGATACAGATGACGAAAATACTACCCCAGCAAAAAGCCTTCACAAAATAACAACTTTTGGTTTTAACTACTTTTTAAATGACTGGACACGTTTGCAGGTAAATTATCTTTATAAAGCAGAAGAAGATCATGAAAAAGCCAACGATGAGATAATAATGCAATTACAGGTAAAATTTTAATATCTGAAGGGGACGAAAATGAGAAAAATACTATTAACCACCCTATTTATCCTAATTGGAATTCAGTTTCTATTTGGGGGTTTGATAGAAGCAAAAGCACTGGCAAAAGCAGTAAAATCTGAAGATATTATCATTGTTTCTGCAAGAAGTGCTTCAGATTACAGTTCCAAGCATATCAAAGATGCTGTGAATCTTTATCACCAGGATCTTTATGAAGCCGATGGTGTGCCTTCCATGTTGAAATCACCCGAGGAAATCTCTGTAATTCTGGGTTCCAGGGGTATAACTACGGATAGCAAAGTAGTAGTTTATGATGATGGGGCAAATAAGGCAGCAGGAAGAATTTACTGGATCCTTCAATATATGGGCGTAAAAGATGTAAATATCCTGAATGGTCATATAAAGAGCTGGATGAAATCAAGGCTTCCGGTAACTGGCAAAGCAACAGAGATCACACCGGTAAGCTTTGTTCCGAATATCAATGATGAGGTCTATGCTTCAATGTCATATGTGCAGGCTAATAAAGACAGAGCTGATCTGGTTCTGGTTGATGTTCGCAGTCTGGATGAATTTAACGGTATCGATACAGATGCCAATATCAGCCGTAAGGGACATATTCCCGGTGCATTGCACATTGAATACAAGAATGTTCTGAATGAAGATGAGACCTTGAAATCAAAAGATGAGATCATGGCTGCCCTGAGTGCAGCAGGCATTAGTGGAGATAAAGAAATTATCTTGTATTGTGCCAGCAGCGTACGGGCAGGAATTGTTTATATGGCTCTGAAATCTGTTTTGGAATTTCCCAGGGTTCGAGTATATGATGGTGCATATTATGAATGGCAGTCAGTAGATGCCAATCCTGTAGAATAGATATTTGAGATCAGGGAGTAGCCACTCCCTGATCTTTTTCTTTTTTTTTAGCGGGAGGATAGGATGTTATCAGGAAGAACTAAAAGCTTCAAGGATTTATACAATGAAGTAATCATAACTGAGCGATGTAATCGCTGCGGTGGATGTGTGTCTTTTTGTAGTGCTAACAATTTAGGAGCTCTTGAGTTTGGTGAAGACGGATATCCAAGATTTGCAGATCAGAGTAAATGCCTGGAAGGAGGATTGTGCTATCTTCTTTGTCCCCAGATAGGAATACTTGATGAGGATATTAAAGATACATATAAGTGGAAGTATCCTCAAGGCAACTGGGAGGAGATATTTTCATCCCGCTCAACAGATGCTAATATTCTGAAGGCTGCAACTGATGGTGGCGTTGTGAGTTCATTACTAAATTACATGCTGGATAACCATATAATAGATGGAGCGATAGTATCCCACAATGATCTAGGTGTACGCACTCCGACAATAGCTTATACTCGAGATGATGTCATTAATGCTGCCGGATCTTTCTTTACAGAAGCATTTCATCTTGATAAACTGGGTGACATATACGCATCTAAATATCAGGTGATAAGTGTAATTAATGAAATAACCACCAGGGAGCGAAACGTAAAGAAGCTTGCACTTGTGGGGACCCCGTGTCAAATTCATACGATACGGAAAATGCAGGAATTAAACATAGTCCCGTCAGATCTGATAATATTCACAATAGGCCTTTTTTGTATGCAGTGTTTTACGCTTGAAGACCTTGTGAAGCGTGATTTTGCAGCCAAGCACAACATAAATATTGAAGATATAGAAAAAGTTAATATAAAAGAAAAGCTTATATTGCAAATGAAATCTGGGATAACAATAAATATTCCACTAACTGAAATCGAACAAATTGCAAGACCGGCATGTCTTGCCTGCTCAGATTTTGCCAACGATTATTCTGACATTTCAGCAGGAGGCTTAGGCTCAGATGATGGCTATACAACCATTATGGTTAGAAGCACGATTGGCAGAGAAGTATATTCCGGGGCACTTAATAAAGGCTATATAGAAAACGCAGGAGATGAACCTCTTTTTCAAAATAATACAGATAACAAGAAAATTAAAAAATTGATACATGAATACGCAGAAAAAAAATATCAACGTGCCCAAAGACATGGTACTATTAAAAAGAACTAGTTTATGTGGTATCTTGGAGCACTTAAAGATTATCTCAGAGGAAATTTATTCTTGACAGATAATAAAAAAATGGATTATAGAAATTATTGGCTGCGAATATTGATCACGTATCCGTAGCTTGATTTAATAGAGCTTTCCCAAAAAAAAATAAACGGAGGAAACATGGCTGTAAAAACATTAAACTGCGTTGGGTTAAAATGCCCACAACCTATTTTGAAAGTAGTGGCTTATATTCCAAATATGGAAGAAGGCGATATACTGGAAGTACTAGCCGATTGTCCTTCCTTTCCCACAGATATCCAGGCATGGTGCAATCGCACTGGCAAAACTTTGATGTTTTGTATGGATGATGGGACAGGAACACATTCAGCACAAATTCAGTTTTAGTTATTAGAAAGCGTATCTTAGGGTACGCTTTCATTTTTTACCTTAAGCTTATGGGCTTCTCTGATACTGGAAGGGAAAATATTTTGATCATTGTATTGGAGATTAATTATTAAAATAATAAGAAAAATAGAGGACACATGGAAACTAAGGAATTTAAACCCCGGATAGTGGGTTTTCTGTGTAACTGGTGCACCTATGCGGCAGCAGATATGGCGGGAGCATCCCGCAAAGATATTTCACCATCCTTGAATGTGATACGAGTAATGTGTTCGAGCCGGATAGACCACAATCTATTATTAACAACATATTTTAATGGTGCTGATGGCATCCTGGTAGCTGGCTGACATCCTGGAGATTGTCATTACCAGGTTGGTAATTATTATGCTCGACGCAGATATGCCCTTTTAAAAAAAGTGATGGAAACTTTGAAATTAGAACCAGAGAGGCTGCAATTATCATGGATTTCTGCCTCCGAGGGTAAACGCTATATTCAGGTTGTTAATGAATTTTCTGATAAAATAAAGCAGCTTGGACCAAATCCTTTGATTAAGGCTGAACAATTTTAAGAAAAATATAAACAATAAGGAAAACTCATGAATCCTAAAGAAACAGTATTGGTCATAGGCTCAGGAATTGCCGGGATGGAAGCGAGTTTGATGCTGTCAAAAGCCGGGAAGAAAGTATATCTTGTAGAAAGATTACCCCTGATTGGTGGAAACGTGATCAAGACCGGTGAAAGCTTTCCAAATATGGAGTGCTCCACCTGCCTGGTAGCTCCTATCCAGCAGGAGATATTGCAGGATAAAAATATTGAGGTTCTCACTGTAAGCAACGTTCAGTCAGTTAGTGGAAAAGCAGGAAATTTTGATGTAACCATCCTTAAAAAAGCCAGATATGTAAATATAAGTGCCTGCCTTGGCTGCGGAATGTGTTATCCTGTATGCCCAGTATCTCAACCCAATAATTGGGAACAGGGGCTTGTTGAGAAAAAGGCGATCTATGTGGAATGTGCTGGTTCACTTCCTAATGTTCCTGTGATAGATTCAAAATTATGCTTGAGATTAAATGGCACAGAGGAATGTAATTTATGTACTGAAGCATGTATGTTTGGAGCAATAGATTTTAGTGAACAAGATGCATTGATCGAGATCAAGGCAGGGGCAATTATAGCTGCAACCGGCTTTGACACAATAGATGCATCTAAAATAGAGAATCAGGGATATGGGAAATATCCGGGAGTATTTACAGCATATGAACTGGAACGGTTACTTGCTTCTAATGGTCCCACGGAAGGAAAATTGCGGCTTCGAGATGGTGAAACCAAACCGGAAACAGCAGCGATCATCCACTGTACCGGAAGAGATTTGGTAGGTTATTGTTCAAATGTGTGCTGCTCATATTCAGCACGTCATGCCCATTTTATGAAAGAAAAACTGCCTGAGATAAAAATCTATGATATTTATACTGATCTTTGTTTACCGGATAAGCATTTCCAGAAGCTGAATACAGAAATTCGAAAAACAAAATCAACTTATATTTATCAATCAGATCCCCAAAAACTGGTGATAGAAGAGAATGCCGGGAAGCTTAAACTTAATTATCTGAATAATGAGCAAAAGTCAACCAGTTTAGATGTTGATATGGTAATCTTGACCACAGCTATCAAGCCAGCGGCAGGGATGCCTGAGCTGGCAGAACTTTTAGGAATAAATCTTGATAAATATGGTTTTCTGCAAACACAGGAGGGTAGTATCGGATCAATTTGCACCAATCGCTCAGGTATATATGCAATTGGTTGTGCAGAAGGTCCTAAGGATATACCATCCAGTGTGGTTCAATCTTCAGCAGCAGTGGCACAAGTTATGAATTTATTGGAAAACTAAGGCGGAGTGATGTCAGATAAAATAGGAATTTATGTTTGTGAATGCGGACCAAATATTGCCAGTAAAGTAGATATAGAGCGGATAGTAGCAGAGATTTCAGCTTTGGAAGATATGAAAGATATAGAGCTGGTAGTAAAACCATATAAACTGCTCTGTTCAGTAGCCGGTAAAGCCTATTTGGAAGAAGAGATAAAAGCAAATGATCTTACACACTTAGTGTGTGCAGCCTGCTCACCGCGTGTTCATGACAGCACATTTAAGGAAGTCTGCAAGAAAGCAGGATTGAATCCTTACATGTATAAGATCGTGAATATTCGTGAACAGTGTGCCTGGGTAATTTCTGATAAAGAAGAAGCGACTGATAAGGCAATTCAATATATTCATTCCGGGATAGGCCGTGTATTATATCAGGAGCCTTTAATAGAAAAGCAGTTAGAGAGCAATCCAGATGTACTTGTGATAGGAGGTGGGATTGCTGGAATGGAATCTGCCTTAAATCTTGCGGGTAAAAACCGGAGAGTATTTTTAGTAGAAAGAGAAGAAGAATTAGGCGGGAAAGTTGTTAATTACAAAAGGTTATTACCACGTCAGGGGATTACGGTATCATCGATACAGAATAAAATATCAGAACTAAATAAAAATCCTTTCATTAAGGTCTTCACATCCACGGAATTAGAAAAGATAGTAGGTTTTCTGGGGAATTTTGAGATAATATTAAAGCATAACAAAAGCGGTGAAGAGATAGAACTGCTGGCAGGTGCTGTTATTCTGGCAAATGGAAGCAAGGAAGCAGACCCGCATGACTTCCAGGGAAATGAATATTCAAAAGATGATGAAGTTTATACTGCTCTGGAAATAGAGAAGATGTATAATCAAACCGAAAAAATTACTATGAAGAATGGAAACATTCCTCAGTCAGTAGCCCTGGTGCATTGCATTGGCAGAAAGGAAGTGGGTTATTGCTCCAAAGTCTGCTGTAACTATCTGGTTAAAATTACTGATTATCTAAAAGAACTGTCAGAAAAGGTTAAAATCACTGACCTGTTTGATGATATTTGTCTGCCTGAAAAAGAAGATCAGGAATATTATGAAAAAGTGATGACGCAAGTAAAATCTGTAAGGATAACAAATTCCCGGGTGGAAGGCAGTGAACTTCATTATACCGAGATCAGCGGAAAGGAATCGGTAATTAAACCGGATATGATAATTTTAGCTTCAGCTCTTTTACCATCAGAAGAAAATGTTCACTTTGCTGATATTTTGAATATTGATCAGCATGAGTCAGGTTTTTTTCTGGAGTCCCATATTAAGATCAAGCCTGTGTCAACCAATACAGATGGTGTATTTGTGGTGGGATCAACTCGGGGAGCCTGTGGAATTTCTGATGCAGTATTACAGGCACAGGCAGCAGCGGGAAATATACTCACTCAATTGATCCCGGGTCAAAAGATCATTCCTGAAGTAATGGTTTCTGAAATACTGGAAGCGTATTGTACCGGGTGCAAAACCTGTCTTGAGGTTTGTGTTTTTGGGGCGATCTATTTTGATGAAGAACGAGGAATATCGGTAGTAAATGAAGCGATATGCAGAGGGTGCGGAAATTGTGTGGGTAGTTGTCCTTCGGGTTCGATCCGTACTCGACATTTCACTAATCCTCAAATATATCAGGAAGTTAAGGAAGCATTAAGATAATGTTATATCAAGAATATAAATCAGGATTACGAGGAGTATTAAATGACTGAAATTCCTCAGAAGGGAGTATTGCTTAACTCTGAAAAAGGGGTTCAGAACTCAATATTAGCTTTTTTGAAAGCTGCAGCAGAAAAAAAGGTATTTGATGCCATAATGATGCCAATGAAAGTTCCTTCAGGGGATTCTTTTGCCTGGATCATGATAAAAGATTTGGTGTGGTTAGATAATGTAACCCCCTTAGCTCCAATAATGCCGGTGAATGCAGCAAAAGCAGTTAAAAGATTTACGCGCAAAGGTGAAGGCAAAAACAAAATTGCTATACTTATTAGACCTTGTGAAGTTAGAGCCTGTGTGGAATTAACAAAACTAAATCAGATCAAGACAGAAGATTTAATAATATTCAGTTATGACTGCCCCGGAGCATTACCTATGCAGGACTATATAAAAGATCCTGATTGGGGCGACAGCGAATTTGAGAAGTTATTAAGTAATAATATCTGGAATTCTGATCAAGTGAAACCGGTTTGCAAAATCTGCGATAAATTCTCCTTACCAGCCAGTGATCTGCATTTTGGTAGAGAAGATGACCATTTGCTGTTAATTGCCAATAGTGAAAAGGGATCAGAATTTATTTCAGAGATGAAGCTGGAAGCAAAGGAAGAATTGAGTGGTTGGAAAAAGTATATTGAAGGAATTACCAGTAAGCGTCTTTCAGCAAAAGAAGAAACTTATAAAGTAATAAAAAATAAAGTGGAAGGTTTAGATAATCTACTGAATACATTTGCTGAGTGCATCGGCTGCCATAATTGTCAAAGTGCCTGCCCAATCTGTTATTGCCGTCAATGCTACTTCGATTCTGTGGTGTCAAAGCCCAATTCAGATATTGTATTAATGAGAGCAGAGCAAAGAGGCGGAGTGTCATTACCGCTTGATAAATTAATGTTCCACACTGGCAGAATGGCTCACATGAGCCTTTCCTGCATATCCTGCGGATTGTGTTCAGATGCCTGCCCAGTAAATATTCCAGTAGCAAAAATATTCAGTTATGTAGCAAGTGAAACTCAAAAAACCTTTGAATATACTGCAGGAGAAAGTTTTGGAGATGCTCTGCCTATGAAAGAATATAAACCGGAAGAATTGGGTGAATTAGGTGATCTGGTTAATAGCGCAGGAATTCAGGAGGGTGATCATGAATAAATATATCAAGCTTAATATAGATCGCTCTGAGGCAATAAAAAAATTTCTTAAAGAATTACTGGAAAATGATAAAATCAGTAGTGTATTATCTCTTAGAAAACATAAAAATGGTAAAGTGGATTATGGATTAACTTCAAGTGTAGATTTATTAGATAATATAGTACCTTTTTATCCGTATATGCCAGCGAATGCGGGACAACTTATGGGCAGATTTACTCCTCTGGAAAAGCCTATTGCTGCTGTAGTGAAGCCCTGTGAATTTCGGGCTTTTGTGGAGATGGTAAAAAGAGAACAGGTAAAAAGGGATGATTTCATTGTCATCAGTTACAGTTGCTCAGGAGTGTATCCTCTCAAAATTAACGCAGCTCAGGAAATTGATGAAAAGCTGGCGAATTATCAACAGCAGGTAGCAAATCAGGAAATTCCAGAAGGAATAAGAAGTTCCTGTACTGGCTGTGAGCATATCAATCCCCATGAAGCGGATATTTATATCTCAGTTTCTGGAGAATCAGATAATGATTTGAAAGCTTATTTGAGAACAGATAAGGCAATTGAATTGATGGAATTCTGGCATGGTCAGTCAGAAGATAAAGAGTTTGATGAGTCTTTACTGGAAAAACTGATGCTAAAAAGAAAAGAAGCCAAAGAAGAACTATTTGCTGAAGTGGACACCAAAGATACTGGTCTGGATGGTTTGATCGATATTTTTGGCAGATGTATTGGCTGCCATGGCTGCAATTCAGTATGCCCGATCTGTTATTGTACTCTCTGTGATTTTGATTCCTTTAATTATGATTACAACAGACAGATACTGGAAAAGGAACTTGAACAGAAAGGTGCTTTGAGATTACCGCCTGGCACACTATTCTTCCACTTAGGCAGGCTTTCACATATGAGTTTTTCCTGTGTGGGCTGCGGAATGTGTTCTGATGTGTGTCCCGCAGATATACCAGTAGCAAGTGTATTTAAGAAAACTGGAGAGGCAACAGCAGCCATGTTTGACTTTGTGGCAGGAAGAAGCGTAGCAGAAGAGATTCCAGTAATGATATATAAAGAAGAAGAATTTCCTGAACTTGGAGAATAAATTATGAATGAAGAATTTTCACCCAAGATATTAAGTTTTTTATGTAAATGGTGTTCCTATACCGGAGCAGATCTGGCGGGTATAAACCGGATGCAGTATCCTACTGCAATTTTACCGATAAAAGTGATGTGTTCCAGCCGTGTAGATCCAGTTTTCCTGATCAAATCCTATCTGCGGGGAGCAGATGGAATTCTGGTAGGTGGCTGACATCCTGGTGATTGTCATTACCAGGTTGGTAATTATCATACTCGCAGAAGAACAGCTATAGTGAAGCAAATATTCACAACCCTTGGTTTGGATGAGGGTAGAATACGTCTTACCTGGATATCAGCTTCTGAAGGTCAGAAATTTGCCCAGGTTGGTAATGAGTTTACTGATAAGATCAAAGCGATGGGTGGAAATTCTACTCAAAAGCAAATATTTTTGTAAGTATCGAGGAAGAATATGAGTCATAAAAGCAAATCAGTAATGGTGGTAGGAGCAGGGATAGCTGGGATTCAGGCATCGCTTGATCTGGCAGAGATAGGATTACAGGTACACTTGATCGAAGAATCAGCCTCAATTGGTGGAAGAATGCCGCAGTTGGATAAAACCTTTCCAACCAATGATTGCTCAATGTGTATCCTGGCACCTAAAATGAGTGAATGTGCCCGTCATCCTAATATTAAAATTTATATAAAAACAAATATTTCATCTGTTGAAGGTGACCCGGGAAACTTTACTGTGAAAGTTCTGCAGAAAGCAAAATATGTGGATCCGGTTAAATGTGTT
>JAVCDJ010000276.1 GCA_030765845.1 Candidatus Stygibacter australis | reverse complement strand
TCATATATTATCGTATTATCAAAGTTGTGAATTATTTATTTAGTAACTGGAAACTAATGGTTAGGAAAAAGTATAAGGGATACTATGCTGAATATTTACAAATGAGGATAAAATTCAAATGAAAAACGGGGGGATGCCAGTATGGAATGAAAACGCTTGACAAGGACTTATGCTTTTCTCATTTTAGATATATATATGTTTATAATACTTAATAGAGAAGCGAAATGTTATTCCAGGATCGATGCGCAGATTGTAAAATAAAACTCACGAATTGCATTATTCGTGACACAAAACAAGGAGAATATTATGTCAGTAATTTTTAATTGTACTAAATGCGGAGAAAAAATTATCATTTCTCACTTGAAACCAGGTGAAATTTCAAAATGCAAAATATGTGGATGCGAAAACATTATTCCTGACAATAAATCAATACAAGTTGATAAACAATCTGAAATTTGGAGATCAACCACAAATAATAAAACTGATATGTCATCTTTTAAAAAGTATCCTGCATTATATTCAATATCCACTATACTAAAATATGTTGCATATATTGATTTAATTCTATCAATCAGCATTTTGATCTTTGGATTAACTTTATTAGGCTCATATGATAAGTCATTAGCAATCATGATTATATCTTTATCTATTTATTTTGGTTTATTTAGTTTTATTTTAATTCTTGCCTTTTCTGAATTAATTAAACTATTTATTGATATTGAGAAAAACACACGAAAATAAATATATGGCTCAGGAATTCCTGTTCACTTTGGAATTGATTACTATACGTTATTTATTATCCCAGTTTATTAGTAGATCCCTTTCAGGATAAAAGTGAGTTTTAACCATACTAAATTCTGATTGAGTATTATTTGTATTTACTTCAGCAAGCTCAGGATAATTGCTTTCTAATATATAGGAAGCTGGTAAGTTAACATTTATGATAGATTCCTCCAGTTCCTGCAACCATTTTCGGGTTGATCTCAAGATGTATTTGTATGAAGAGTTTTCCGGTTTTTGAGTAAATAAGATCCTCATTTCACATTTATCTGATCCATCAAAACCTAAAGTTAGATTGATCCGCTGATAACGGTTAAGTTCAAAATTATAATACTCAGCTTCTCTATTATTGATAGTTACTGATTTTATCTCAACTTCACCGTATTCTTTCTGATCAGGAAAAGGATATAGTATTTCGAAAGTCTTTATGGCGTTTCCGGTTCGCTCAAAGTGATAGACTCCTTCTACATCAACAGAATTATCATCATTTATGGAAAGAGTGATCTCCTCACTGATAAATTCTACTTTATCATGATTGGTAAATGCCCTGAAAAGTAAATACCCTAAACCCAATGTGATAACAGAAATAACTCCGATAAATATTTTGGGATCAGGACCAGACCTACCCTCAGGCATAGGATTAGCAAAAATTGGAGTTATTATTAATGATACCATCAATAACGTGATTATAATTTTTCTCATTTATATTCTCCTAAATTTATCTCATCGCAAGATCAATCTATAGCTTAAGCATATATACCTTTTTTTAATCATACTTAATAAAATGTCAAATAATATTAATCTGATCTATCATTCCAGGAAGTATAATTTAATTGCTTTATAACCGCCCTGAAAGGGCATAACAATAATAGCCATGGGCGAAACCCATGGTTCACAATGAACGAAAACCCGCCCCACCAGGTTTCACCTGAGGCTATTATAATTGTACCCTTTCAGGATGCAGATTAATTAATACTTATTATGTGATGTTACTCCTAAATTAATAAGTAATACCGGATTTCTGATAATAATTCAAGAGTGTCCCTCTAATTCCTTAATTATAATAAATAACTAAATAAAAAAGAGAAATATTTTGCTTTATCGCTTTTTCAGTCTATATTCTATATACCCCACTGGGGTATCTTAAAGGGAGGTAGTATGAAAGAAGTTTGTCAGCATTGCACGATGAGAGAAGCTCATCACTCTGAGGAGCTCAAAAAGGACTTCACATCGCGGCTTAACCGCATTGAAGGTCAAATTAAAGGTGTAAATAAGATGATATCTGAAAATGTGTATTGTGATGATATACTTACCCAGATATCAGCAATCCAGTCTGCCATGTCAGCAGTAGCCCAGAACCTGCTTGCAGCTCACATGAAGAGCTGTGTTGTAGAGCAGATCAGAGATGGTAACCTGGAAGTTATTGATGAAGTAATGAAAACTATTAAAAGAATGACGAAAAGTCGCTAAGGAGTAATAATGAAAAAGGTAATAATACTAATACTGATCGGGATAGCTGCTCTATTTTCACTTAATGCAGCTCAAAAGGTAGAATTGGGTGTAGCAGATATTCAGTCAGATACCCAGGTGATCAAAATGTCAGTAGACCGCTATGGCTGGCATCCCAATATTTTTGTTATCCAGAAGGACATTCCAGTGGTTTGGGAGATAGAAGGCAATGAGTTGAATGGCTGTAATAATGGTATTGTAGCACAGGATTTTGAGCTTAAGTTTGACCTCACAGATGGCAAGCAGATGCAGAAATTCACTCCCGTAAGCAGCGGAGAATATAAATTCAGCTGTCACATGAATATGATTCCCGGTAAGTTCATCGTAGTAGATGACCTCCAAAAAGCAGATATAAAAATGCTGGAAGCCAATGCAAATGTAAATATATCAGGAAACCCTATGCCAGGCTGCACTAAGTGCGGCAGTTGCCCAAAGGGTAAATAAATTTCTTCCTCGCAAGCCCTGGGAGAAGAGAAGGATAGAATATTATGCAGAAATATAAAGAACTCGTAATTATATCAGTAATTCTCTTATTGTGTTTACTCCCCTTATCTTCTCTCAAGGCGAATTTTTATGGGGAAGTCAATCTGATTGGCGGTTATTCAGAAAATGAACAGTTCATTGATAATTCCCGGAGTTTAAAAAATTCTTTGGGCTTTGAGTATTATAATAAATATTCTCATTCCCAGGGCGATTTCCTTACCCTTGATGCCCAGGTGAGATTATTATATGATAGTGATGATGAAGATCATATCACTTTGCAGGTGCATAACCTCTGGGCAGATTACAAGCTGGGTCTGGGCAAAAAGCTCAGACTAGGTCATTTTCAACCCGTCTTCGGACTGGAGCAGGAGATCGATACCCACGGCTCCATTCTGCAGACAAATTCCATGATGAATATCGGCATGAAGCACGACTGGGGCATTGCCTGGTCAAGTTTCATCGGCAAATATGATTACCTGATCGCTGCTCAGGCTGGTCTGGGCATGGGCTTCCCTCACTGGGATAATAATTACCTCTTTACCGGCAGGATATCGCGTGATTATTCTGATGACCTGATTGCCGGATTTTCACTCATGAAGTCAAATATTGTGCTTTCAGACAAAATGCAGCTTCTCCCCGCACCTTCAAAAATGAAGTCCAGTGATAGAACCCGGATAGGGTTTGATCTTCAATATCAGTGGTCTGCCTATAAATACTTATCTGAAATGGCCTTTGGTGAAAATGACGGACAGACAGTGTTATATACCTTCCACCAGTTGAATTATGCTCCCTATACATTGGAAGCCTGGGAATTTTATCTGCAGAACTATTTCAATGTGATGAGCTATGCTGATCCCTACGCCTATTCTTCACTCATCGCTTTCGGCACTAAATACAAGCTTACAGATGCACTTCAATTAAACACCGCTTTTATGATCAATCTCGATCAGGAGGGGATTTCTGATCAGCAGATATTCCTGCAGCTCTACTATTTTAGGGAGATATAATGAAATTACTTACTCTGATACTCGTTCTGATCTCAGCAGCACTTCTGCAGGCAGCAGTGGGTTGCTCGCTTAATGACCCAGACCGTGATGTATTGAGAATATTTCCTCAGTCCACAAATTATCTCACGGAATATATCAGCATCGATTCCCGTGGTGGTGCTGAATTGAAAAAAGAACTGGAACAAAGGCTGGGAGATGCTTTTGATGATAAATATGAAAAGACCAGCGTGGAATATTCCTATTACACGGTGCTCAAAGGCGACCAGATAATTGGCAGGATCCATGGTCTTAATCAAAGAGGGATGTTTGGCGGAATGCAGCTTATTCTGGCTACTGACCCTCAAGGTATTATCCAGGATTTCTATTACCAAAAGATGTCCTCTCCGGAAGCAAAGCTCTTTAAGTCCCCCGAGTTCACTTCCCAATTCATCGATCTTTCGCTTAAGGACTTCTATCAATACGCCCAGGGTGATAATACCTCAGCTCTGGCAAAAATAACTGACCCGTCCTCGCAAAGCAACGAGGATTTTATCAATACAATGCACGGCATCAAAAAGAACCTGATCCAGCTGGACTTCTTCTTCCTTAACCGGATGCATGATGAATATTTTATAATCCCACAGGAGGAAAATAATGAATAGATTACCACTGATTATGCTCATAGCCCTTTTGCTGCTTACTGCTTGCAGTAAGCAGACTTATGGCATTGAAATAAAAGAAGCTAATGTAACTCAGATCAACCAGGCTCTTAATCTAAAAGATAGTACTGACACCCTCCGTCTGGAAGGTAAGATTGGAGCAGTTTGCCCTACTGGATGCTGGTTTTATCTCGAGGATAATTCCGGTGAGATATATGTGGATCTGGCTCCTTCAGGGATTGCCATTCCCCAGAGTACCGGGAAAAAAGCCGTTGTGGAAGGTTCCTACATTAAAGTAAAAGAAAATTCCGTATTCGTGGCAAAAGGAGTGGAAATCAAATGAGACTCCTGATCATAGCTTATAAGAATATTGCCCGAAAGAAGATACGCTCCCTGCTCACTATCGGTGGAGTTGCCATGGCTGTTGCTGTCCTGGTAAGCCTGCTGGGCTTTAATGCCGGCTACCGCAGAGCGCTTAATAATGACGTTGATAAGATGGGTTATCAGGTGCTGGTAACTGCCAAAGGCTGTCCCTATGAAGCAGCCACTCTCATGCTCAAAGGTGGTGGCGGACTGCGTTATATGGATGCAGACGTCTATGACAGAATTGTCACCGATGAGCGAATAGATAAGATAACTCCCCAGCTTGCCACAGTGAAAAGCATAGAAGGTGGCGGGTTTGCCATGTATATGGGAATAGAAGCTTCCTACACAGAGCTCAAGCCCTGGGCAAAATTCAAGGAAGGCTCCTGGTTCTCCTCTCCCGAAGCTCTGGAAGTGATAATTGGTTATGAAGCTGCTGAACTGGAACAGCGCGGTGTGGGAGATAAGATATTTATCCCGGACACCAGGGAAATACTCACCGTTAAGGGTATCTTTGAAAGATCAGGTACCCAGGATGACGGAGTAATATTCCTGCCTCTCAAAACTGCCCAGAAGATATTCAATCTGCCAGATCAACTCACCGGAATCGGCATCAAGCTCAAAGACCTTTCTCAACTGAGTGCCTTTGAAGAAGACCTCTATGATGAAGGCAGCATTCAGGTGATTAGCCTTGCCCAGGTGAAAGGTACTATCCTCAATCTTATCTCTTCTGCTCAGATCCTGATAACTTCAGTTGCCATCATTGCTATTTTCGTAGCTATCGTCGGCGTGATAAACACCATTCTTATGAGCGTGTTTGAAAGAACTCAGGAGATCGGAGTCATGAAGGCTATTGGTGCCGGAAATAAGCAGATATTCCAGCTTATATGGTATGAAACTATCATTATCTGCACCATGGGCGGTATACTGGGAAGCGTATTCGCCTTAGCGGGGGGCAGCGGAGTAGAGTTCTTTGTAAAAAAATTCCTCCCCTTTGCTCCTGAAGGTGACCTTATCTTTATTTCTCCCAAATTGATAATCTTCTCTCTGCTGGGTGCTATTGCCCTAGGTTTATTCTCCGGCATATATCCTGCCCTCAGAGCAGCACTGATGAAACCTATCGAAGCTATCAGAAGTGGAGAATAATATGCAGCCCATAGTAGAAGCAAAGAGTCTGGAGAAGATCTATAAGACCCCGGCAGAGGATGTTCATGCCCTCAAGGGTCTGGATTTCAGCCTTCAGGAAGGTGATTTCACTGCCCTGATGGGGCATTCCGGGGCTGGTAAAACCACCCTCCTTAACCTGATCGGCTGCCTGGATAAATCTACCAAAGGCCAGCTCTTTCTTGATGGAAAACAACTGGAATTGCTCAAAGACAGGGAACTCACTAAATTCA
>JAVCDJ010000275.1 GCA_030765845.1 Candidatus Stygibacter australis | reverse complement strand
AGTCTGCTGTTCAGATAGGCAGTCCTATCACGCAGAAACTGCTTTCAGATTATATGCAGGAAGCAGTATTGGCTGGTTTGATCAAATGCTCAACTGATAATGGTGCTGGTGGATTATCATCATCAATTGGTGAATTAGCCCAGATACCGGGTGGGGCAGAAGTACACCTGGAAAAGGTTCCTTTGAAATATGCCAATCTGATGCCCTGGGAGATCTATATATCAGAATCTCAGGAGAGAATGACATTTGTGGTGGAAGAGAAAAACTATCCAGCACTACTCAAGCTGGCTGATGAACGAGAAGTTGAACTCAGCAGAGTAGGAATTTTTACTGACAGTGGATTTATTGAAGTAAATTATGATAATAGACCAGTAGCATATCTCAATATAGATTTTCTGCATAATGGCTTTCCGCGTAAGCAAATGGAAGCTGTATGGAAAAGACCTGATCTGAGTGAACCTGTTATCTCAGAAGAGCTTGATCATAATGAGATTATCTTAAAACTGCTTTCTAATTGGAATATCTGCTCTCGAGAAAGCGTGATCAGGCAATATGACCATGAGGTAAAGGGAAAGACGGTGATCAAACCATTGATGGGAAGTACCGGGAGAGCACCTCAGGATGCTGCTGTAATTAGGCTTGATTTCGAGAGTTGGAAGGGAATAGCAGTATCTAATGGTATTTCTCCTAAATATGGCGATATTGATGCCTATCAGATGTCTGCAGGCGCTTTTGATGAAGCTATCAGGCAGATAATTTCGATAGGTGGACAGCTGCCTGACCCTGAGTCTCAGGAAATGATATTCTGGTCAGTGAACGATAATTTCTGTGTACCGGATTCATTATATGATGCTGTAACTAATCCCGATGGTAAGATGAAGTTAGCCAAGCTGGTTCAGATGAACCAGGCACTATATAATATGGCAACATATTACAATATCCCCATGACATCCGGAAAAGACAGTATGAAGAATGATTTCAAGTCGGGTGAGACTAAAATATCTGTGCCACCTACAATTCTTTATTCCATGACTGCCTTGATAATTGATATCCGTAAAACAGTAACCAGTGATTTCAAAACAGCAGATGACCTGATCTATCAGATAGGGGAGACTTACGATGAATTAGGAGCTTCTGAATTTTATAAACAATTGGGATATTTAGGGAAAAATGTTCCTCAGGTCAGGATGGAAAAGGCAAAAGCGATTTATATAAAAGTGATGGAAGCAAATAAGAAAGGGCTTATTGCTTCAAGTCATGATATATCTGATGGTGGTTTGGCAGTCTGCCTTGCTGAATGTTTGCTGGGCTTAAATCTTGGTGCTGAGATCAGTTTGAATAATGATGAGCTTAGTGCAGCAGCACTATTATATTCAGAAAGTCACAGCAGGTTTGTGGTTTCTATTGATCCAGAGAATAAGGCAGAATTTGAAGCAATCTTAGGCGAATCTGCAACAAATATGGGCAAAGTTACTGATATCGCAAAATTAGAGATAAGCTTAAATGGCAATGAGATAATCAACCTCAGCTCAGAAAAGTTGGAGCAGTATTGGTCTAAAACCTTGAGGGAAATATGATCGGGAAGCATGAAATGAAAAAAGTAAAATCATTAGTAGTTACGGGATATGGGATAAATTGCGAAGGAGAACTGGCAGCAGCATACCAATTAGCTGGAGCAGAAGCTCAAATTGTACATTTAAATGATGTATTTCTGGGGAAAGTAAAAATAAGTGATTATGATATCCTTAATTTCCCTGGTGGGTTTTCATTTGGTGATGATCTGGGCTCTGGCAAAGTGCTGGCTAATAAGATGAAATATAAGAGAATAGCAGATGGTGAGTTATTTTATAATGTCATTCTGGAATTTATAGAAGCAGGAAAATTTGTCTTGGGAATTTGTAACGGATTTCAGTTTCTGGTGAAAATGGGGCTTCTGCCAAATGTAGCTAAAGAGCATTCTCAGGAAGTTACGCTGACTTTGAATGATTCAGGTAAGTTTGAAGACAGATGGGTATATTGCCGAACTAATCCGGCATCAGTAACACCATTTTTGAAGGGAATAGACAAAACAGCATTACCCGTAAGGCATGGTGAAGGCAAACTGATCATCAGAGACGAACAGATTCTTAATGGTATAATAGAAAAGAACTTGAACTGCCTGTCTTATACTGATTTCGAGGGTAATATTACTGCTGAATATCCATACAATCCTAATGGGTCATATATAAATTGTGCTGGTTTATGTGATGAGACAGGACAGGTATTTGGTTTAATGCCGCATCCAGAAGCATATTTATCTATATTTAATCACCCTGACTGGGGACGAAAAAAGAGAATGAATCCTGAAATGTCAGAAGATGGTGAAGGATTAGAGATATTTAAAAACATTGTGGAGCATATCAAGAACAGGTGAAAGGAAATGTAATGCAGGTAAAAGAAATTATCAAAGAACTTGAATGGTTAAGGCAGGAATTGATTGGTAGAAATATAATGATACCAACTCCTTATGGGGAAAAACCAATTGTATATCTTGATTACACCGCCAGTGGAAGAAACCTCTATTTTATCGAGAACCATCTTAACAAGATCAGGCAATATTATGCAAATTCACATACTGAGGATGATTTTACTGGTAAAACAATGACTCTTTTATTGCATGAAGCTGAAAGAAGGATAAAAAAGTCGGTTCATGCGGGTGAACATGGAAAGATAATTTTTACTGGATCGGGTACTACTGGAGGTATCACCAGATTACAGCAGATATTGGGAGTATATCTACCCCCGGCTACCCGGGAAAGGTATGATCTGTTTCTGGAAAGCTGCCTGGTACGAAAAGGTGTAGAAAAGTCTTCCTGCCATGATGCCCTGCTTCATTATATTGACTACTATAAGCCAATAGTGTTTGTGAGCCCATATGAGCACCATTCTAACGAGATTATGTGGAGGCGGACATTATGTGACGTTCAGGAAGTTGAACTCGATAAAGAAGGTCATATCGACCTGGGAGTTCTGGATAGGATAGTTTCTGATCCCAAATATAAGGATAGACTGAAAATTGGCTCATTTTCCGCTGGCTCAAATGTAACTGGACTTTTATCAGACACATATGCCATTGCCAGGATTCTTCACAAGAATAATTGCCTTGCCTGTTTTGATTTTGCTGCTTGTGGTCCTTATATAGGAATTGATATGAATCATGATGAAGAAAGCTATTACGACGCTATTTTCTTCAGTCCTCATAAATTCCTGGGAGGACCGGGATCCAGTGGGGTATTGATCTTTAATGAAAATATATATCGTTCTGATCTTCCCCCCAGTATTGCAGCGGGTGGCACGGTAGACTATGTTTCTAAAACCACAGAATTATATGTAACTGATATTGAGACTCGTGAAAAACCGGGAACTCCGGGAATATTGCAGGCACTGCGAGTTTCTTTGGCAGTGGAATTGAAAGAAAAAGTTGGATTGTCAAATATAGAAGCTATCGAAAAATATTTCATGACCAGATTTTATTCTGAAATCGGGAAAGAAGAAAATATTGAATTTTTAGGGGAAACTGATCCAGGGAAGAAGGTGGGGATAATTCCTTTTAATATCAAATTCAATAATGACGGCAAGATAATCCATCCCAAATTTGCTACAAAGCTGCTGAATGATCTATTTGGCATTCAAACAAGAGCAGGATGTTCCTGTGCAGGTCCTTATGGTCATTTGATCATGCATATTGAAAAAGAACTTTCAGAAAGATATATGAAAGTGATCCAGACTAAGCACCTGGCTGGATTAAAACCCGGCTGGATCAGGCTGAATGTGCATTATATCCTATCTGAAGAAGAATTCGAATACACCGTGGAAGCAATTCGCTTCATCAGTAGAAATGCAGTAAAGTTCCTTGGTCAGTATAATTTTAATATGTACACGGGAGAGTGGAATCATATATCAGAAAAAGGCTTTGATCAGATTGTGGATCTGGATATAAATAGAGCCTTACAAACAGAGCAGATCGTGAAATCAGAAATAAAACCATTTACCGAGATCTATCAGAACAACCTGAAACAAGCAGAAGAGATTGCTCAAGGAT
>JAVCDJ010000274.1 GCA_030765845.1 Candidatus Stygibacter australis | reverse complement strand
CGACAGACTTGTGCAGAGACTCGAGGTCTAGGCTTCGTTAGTCGTCCTGCTTACTTTCCCCTTAAAACCAATCTGTTTTTCTTAGATTTCAAGCAAAGACAAATCTAATATGGTTCATGTAGAAGGTTTCATGGGGTAATTCAGGATATCACAAACCGAAAACTGGCAGAACTGGAATTGGATCAGTATCAAAAAAACCTGGAGAAATTAGTAGTAGAGCGCACGCAGGAACTGGAAGAAGCAAATGAATTTCTAAAGAAGAAGAACAAAGACTTAGAGGAAATGCATAAATTATTTATTGGGCGGGAATTCAGGATAAAAGAATTGAGAGATGAAATAGCCGCATTGAAAAGTAGATTTAATATTAAAAAAGAGGATTGACCTTGTTAAAACTTTGCAAATGGACTTTAGCCCTTTGCAATGGTTGACCGATATGAGCAAATTATTAGCATTGCTAAATGGCTTATTTGTTTTGCCTTATAATCTATTATCCTCTGATCAACCATTGCGGAGGTGCAGGCACCATGCGCAAGGTCTTGGATGGGTAATGCCTTTTCTGCTTACAAAAAACATTGACAATGGTGTAGCTGGAAAAAAGTTCATTATTGAAATAAAAGAATAGGAATGAAGAATGAAAATAGTATTATTGCTGATGGTTCTGATGATCAGTTTTAGCCTGATTGCAGAAGTTGAAATTACCTTTGAGGGAGAAAATGCAACAATTAATGGCAGTTTTGAATTAGAAAAAATAGCCCAACAGGATATTGACGGCGAGAAATTTAATGAGATAATAATTAAAGATTGTGAAAATGGTGGAGAACCTGGCAAAGTCGTAATTCCGCATTATACCAGGATGCTGGCACTGCCTGATGAGGGTAACTGGTCTGTGAGCGAGCTTAGCTATGAAACGGAAGAAATCCAGCTGGAAAAACCACTTTTATGGCAGGGTATTGGTGAATTAGATCATGAACCTGCAAATGAGCAGTGGTATCCTGAATCTATTATAAAAATCAGTGAACCATCTATAATGAGACAAGTCCGCTTTGGTCAGGTAACGGTATATGGAATGCAGTATAATGCAGCTGAAAATAAAGTGCGCATAATCAAAGACCTTGATTTTAAATTAAATGTGGATATAATGCGAAGCAGCAATCCCAAGACAGCTAGTGGAATACGCAGTGGTTCGGGTTTTTCTGACCTTTCTGAGAGCATTTTGGGGTTTCCGGAAACTCGTGGAGAAACCAAGGGCAAATATTTATTTATCTGCCCCGATAATGCAAGTGTGATATCCACTTTGAATTATCTGGTAGAATGGAAGAAGAAGCTGGGATTTGAAGCAGAAATCGCTACTTTGACTGAAACTGGCAGCACGACTGATGATATAAAGGATTACCTGCAAAATGCTTATGACAATTGGGATATTCCACCGGAATATGTCGTGCTGGTAGGCGATATAAATGGAAATATCACTGTACCCGCCTGGTATATACCCGGCTATCTGCAACCTTATTGTGTGACTGATCACCCCTACACTTTACTTGAAGGCGAGGATTATTTTCCTGACATTATGATCGGTAGATTTTCAGTTCAAAATATAACTCAACTTCAAACTATTGTGAGTAAAATAATCCATTATGAAAGTGAACCAATAGAATCCAGTGACTGGATCAGGCATGCTATCATGCTTTCTTATGTAGTAGATTACGGTGGCAATTATCAGATGTACAGCCCGCGTGAGACAGTGATCGCAGTGCGTGAAAAACTGCTGGATTTCACATATACACAGGTGGATACGTTTATTTGTCCCTGGCAGACAGGTGTTAACAATTTGACTAATCTGCTAAATACCGGTTACACTTTTGTAAATTATCGTGGTGCCGGAGGTCCGGTTTACTGGTCAGGCGGATATGATCAGATGTATTCTATCTGGAATATTGATAATTTGTCAAATGGCTTTAAATTGCCCTTGATCACGAGTATAGTCTGCGGTGGTGGAGATTTTGCCTATAGTAATTATGATACAAGTTTTGGCGAAATGTGGCTGGCTGCGGGAACTTCTACAAATCCTAAAGGTGCTATAGGATTTATTGGACCCAGTGAGCATGACACAAAAACACCATTTAATAATTGTAATGATATGGGAATTTATCAAGGGATCACCCAGGAAGGTATTTTCTCATGCTCCGCAATCATGCTGCGTGGCAAGATGGAACTATATAATAATTATCCCGGCTGTCATCAGATGGATGGAGTTAATGATGCCTGGGATAGCGATATGTTCTATTTTTATGTATATAACCTTTTAGGCGATCCTGGTCTGAAAGTGTGGACAGACACTCCCAAACACTATAACTGTGAGATGGACGAAGTTCTGCCTTTGGGCAGCAGTTCCTATGAAGTAATTCTTCAGGGAGATGATGTAGCAGATCACACTGTGGCATTAACTGCTGATAACGTGCTCTACGATGTATCTGAGACAAATGCCAGCGGGTTTGCTTCAGTAAGCTTTCCAGAAAGTTTAACAGAATTTGAAGTAACTGTGTCAAGATATGGCTATGTGCCTGTTACACAGATTGTGGAGATAACTTCCGAAGATCATATCATCAGCCTGAATAATTATGAATTCAGCACAGAACCCGTCTGTGGAGCTGATATGACTTTGACTGTTACTCTGAACAATAATACTGGAACAGATCAATCCAATCTTCAGATAGAACTTACTGATGATGACGAACTTGTAACCTTGTCAAATGCATCACAGACCATTGATTCCCTTCCTGACGGGATGATGTGTGTATTGGAATTTGACGTGGAATTATCAGATATCTGGCGATTTGATGAACGCAGCTGGCTGCAGCTAAGTATAAATGAAGGTGATCTGGGTAATCATAATATCGGTATTGAAATTGCCTCCCCCGAACTTAATTATGCTGACAGAACAGTGATGAATTCTGAAAACTGCCTATTAATTGGTGAGGGAAATGACATTGAAATAGAATTATATAACAGTGGGGAAACCTCAAGTGGCACTTTTACGGGAATATTGACCAGTCTTGACGGGAAATGCGAGGTTACACAGGCAGATTGTACATTCCCTGATATTTCACCAAATGAAATAGAATCAAACAGCGGAGTGTTCACCGTTTCTCTGGAAAATGATCTGATAACTGGAGAGCCGGCTGCTTTCAATTTATCTGTGATAAGAAATGCTCAACCGGTCTATGATTTTGACTTTAATATTGCTGTGGGAGTGGTAGATGAGAATAGTCCGACATTTTCTGAATACGGCTATTATGCAATAGAAAATAGTGATAATGGTAATTTTGCTCCTCCAGAATATGACTGGCTGGAAATCAGTCCTGCAGAGGGTGGCAGCGGTTTTTTAATTCCTCCTGATCATACAACTTCCGATGGATATTCAACCTGTATTCCTTTGCCATTTGAATTCTGTTATTATGGTTATTTTTATAATGATATAACTGTTTCCAGCAGTGGCTGGCTGGCAATGGGAGACGAAGAATTTGTATTTTTCCGCAATCGGACAATTCCTTCCGGTGTGGGTCCAGCGGGGATGATAGCACCATTTTGGGATTTTTTGATCAATGGAGATATATATTCATATTATGATGAGGATGATCACTGTTTCTATATTGAATGGTATGATTTCATAGATGATTATCAGCATCAACCGCAGAAGTTTCAGGTAATTTTATATGATCCGCTTTTTTATCCGACTTCATCTGGTGATGGTGAGATCAAATTTCAATATCAGGAAATTCATAATGTAGACCAACTTGATCAATTTGCCACGATCGGGATAGAGAATCTTGCTCAAACTGAAGGATTGCTTTTGGGCTTTGCCAACATGTATCCTGAAACCATGCATGAAATCGAAGCTGGCACTGCTATCTTATTTACGATCAAAGATGGTATTATGGCTCCCAGAATTTCTACTGATACCAGTGAATTACATTTCGTTATGCAGCCAGATGAAATTCAGGATTTTTCTATTGATCTGCTTAATAACAGCGAAATTTTCCCGGTTGAATATGAAATGGCTGTAACCCACTTCCCCAGAGGAGAAACAGATATACTCCCAGGAAGAGATATTTCTGGTAACTCCATTAATCCTGTAAATCAGACTTATTTTACAGGTCATGAAATGAACCTTTATGCCTTTATGATCCACGATAATATTGATAATGAAGCAGTGCAGGGAGTTGAATTGTATTTCCCTGATTATGTAGAAGTCACGTCTGCTACTGATATAGGAGAATTATATTATAATGGTCAAACCGGCAGCGGAGCTACCGTCTCCTGGGGATATGGTAGTGGAAATAATTATAATGGTAATACTCCTCAAACCTTTCATGTATATTTTATAGTTGATCCGAGTATCACTGCCCCAGTACCAATTGACTGGAGAATTGATGGGGATGGCAGTGGAGCTGAACCTCATACCGTGAGTGGAACTTTGACCCTTATGCCTTCAAATGAAACTTATATCTGGGTGGAATATCCCAATGGCGGTGAGGAGCTTACTTATGGAATCCAGGATACTATCCGCTGGACAACTTATGGAAATATCACTGATGTAGATATTTATTATACCAATAATAATTTTGTAAATTATGATATACTGGCAGAAAATCTTAATGATACTGGAGAAATGGCTTGGACAATACCAACGGAACTTACCGATTCCGGGAAAATCAGGATAAAAGATTCCGGCAGTACTGAGTATGATACTTCAGATAATAATTTTGCAATCAGAGGACTGGTGATAACAAATCCAGTCAACGGTTCCGTACTCGAATATGGAACCAATGAGACTATTCAGTGGAATTATACTGGAGGTATCAGCACTGTTGATATTGATTACAGCACAACTGGTGGTTATTATTGGGATAACCTGGTAAGTAATGCACCCAATACGGGTTCTTATGAATTCATCTTAAATATCCCTCCAACTGATAATGGCAAGATCAGGATCATTGCTGAGGGAGAAGAAACCATCATTTCTGTGATGACAGGTGAATTCAGCGTTATTGATGTACCCGTAAACTGGTTGACCTTACCGGAAACATCAGGATCGATCGAACCACAGGAAAGCATTACACTGGATTTCACAGTTGATACTGCGGGAATGCCTTATGGAATATTTCAGGCATATTTGACATTCCGTACAGATTATAATCAGGAGCTTTCGATTCCAATCATATTGGAAATTCCTAACCTTGATACAGATGAAAATGATATTCCTGCAGTAGCGGAATTGAAAAATAATTTTCCTAATCCTTTTATGGCGAGTAATAGCAGATCAAATGGCACGGAATTTGAATTTAGTTTATCAAGCCCAGGTGAGGTAAAATTGGCAATCTACAACCTTAAAGGACAAATGACAAGACTTTTGATTGACGAAAATATGGGGTCAGGGAATTACAGCTTCCACTGGGATGGAAAAACCCAGGAAGGATTACCTATAGCTGCCGGGGTATATTTTTATCAGCTTGAATTGGACAGTGAAGTGGTAGCAACAAAAAAATGCCTGCTGTTAAAATAACAGCACAGGAGGTCAAAATGAGTGACGACAAAAAGAAAGTGGAAGTGGAAGAAGAAGAATTGGATCAGGAAGAATATTTTTTAACCCTTGATTTTGATGGTGAGCAAGTGGAATGCGCCATTATAGACGAATTCGAGATGGACGGTAAAAAATACATAGTACTGTTGCCCGAAGATGATGAAGAAGCTTATATCTATTCATATACAGAAACAGAAGATGGTGAAATGACATTGGCTAATCTGGAAGAAGACGAATTTAAGAAAGCCGCAGATTTCTATATGGAGCAAAATTCTATAGATGAATAATCTCTTTGCTCTGGGAACTATAATCATTGCAGCCTCTGCTTTATTGCAGGGGCTGTCTAGTTTTGGCTTCTCTATCCTATCTCTCCCCCTCCTCTCGATTTATCTTTCTCCCAAAACCGTTGTTCCTATGCTCCTGTTCTATTCCATCATTATCAATCTTACTGTTATTGCATCATGCTGGAAATCCTTCTCAATTAAAAGCATTATTTTCCTGCTCATGGGCGCTGTGGCAGGTTTACCAATCGGTGCTCATCTGCTGATGGTATTGAATGATCTCTGGCTGAGAAAGGGAATAGGGATATTTGTAGTTATCCTCTCGCTGCTGCTGCTTAGTGGAAAACGCTGGAAATTGAAAAGAGAAAGAACCAGTCAGTTATTCATAGGCTTCCTGAGCGGAATCCTGGCTGGAAGCGTTGGGATAAGCGGCCCTCCAATTATCCTGTTCCTTAGTAATAAAGGAGTACAGAAGGATGAATTCAGGGCTAATCTCTCAGGATACTTCTTCCTGATCAATATTTTTACTATCCCGGTTTATATCCTGAATGGCCTGTTTACCAAGGAGGTTTTTCACTATACTATTAACTGGTTACCTGCCTTGATTATTGGAGTAGCTGCCGGTACTTTTTTTGCGCGTAAGATCAAGCCGGAGAAATTTGGAAAACTTGTGCTGATACTGCTTCTCTTGACAGGACTGGTGAGTTTAATAAAATAAATCCATGTATGATTTATTGAAAAGCATTATAGAGGAAAGTCTAAAGCGGGTTCAAGCTGATAAATTATTGAAGGCAGTATTGCAAAAGGAAGACCTATCAGGAAATTTCATCCTGATATCTATTGGTAAAGCTGCCTGTGCTATGGCAAAAGCAGCTATTGAACATTTTGGTGAAAGGATCACACAAGGTCTTATCATCACCCCTTATGACCATGCTTTTCCTGTCCATAACTTCCTGATTATCGAAGCCGGGCATCCTTATCCGGACGAGAATTCTCTTCTAGCTGGTCAAAGTATTGCACAACTATCTAAGAAATTAAAGAGAAATGAGCAAGTGCTCCTCCTAATCTCTGGAGGAACTTCCGCACTTGTGGAATTACCCCGTGATGGCATTTCTATTGAAGATATTAAGAAAATCACCAGACATCTACAACTGGCTGGAGCAGATATAATCGAACTCAACACGGTTCGTAAACACCTCTCTTTGGTCAAAGGTGGACAACTGGCACAACTTGCTGATCCCGCAAAAATTTACTCCTATCTACTATCGGATGTGCCAGGTGATAGAACAGATACTATCGGCTCTGGACTTGCTGCACCGGATTTTACAACATCTCAGGCAGCCCAGGAGATATTAAAAAAGTATAATGTAGAAACCAATCCTCAGATACTGAAAGCTATCTCACAGGAAACTCCTGATAAACTCAGAAATATTAGACAAAAAATTATTGGGAATAATGAACTCCTCTGTCATATCACTGCAGAAATTATTCTCAAGAATGGCTATATCCCCTGGTTACTTACTTCTGACATGGCTGGAGAAGCTAAGAATTATGCCCGGATGATACCCGATATTGTCAAAAATGCCCTGAGTCCTAAAAGCAGGATAAATCTTCCCTGCATTGCCATCTGCGGTGGTGAAACCACTGTGAAAGTTACAGGAAAAGGCAAAGGTGGAAGAAATCAGGAACTTGCTCTGTCAGCAGCAATTTCTATTCGTAATCTAAAAGGCGTTACAGTAGCTGCTGTAGCTTCAGATGGTAAAGACGGCAATAGTGAATATGCAGGTGCTATTGTTGATTCGAACAGCTATGACCGTATGCTTTCCTGCGGAATTAATCCTGAAGCATATCTGCATAATAACGATAGTTCTAATGCCCTGAATAAGATTGATGCTGTCATCAATACAGGCAATACAAATACAAACCTGAACGACCTTCTCCTCATCCTGATCGAAAAATAAACTAAACATCACTACCCGGACTTTCTCCATAGCTGCATAAAGATTGTAGTTATTAAATTCAAGGATTTTTTACATATAATGAATATAATAGGCTTAGTAGTAATGGTAACATTATTTTAATATAGTAGTATACAAGTATAAGTGCTTATATAGATGTTCTTCTATAGCTGAACACCTATTCACAAAGAAAAATATTGACAAACTTTTAGGCTTAAAGGGCAAAAATTGGTTGCTATTTTGCTAGAATTTCATCAATCATTCTGATTTTTCTCCATTGTTTAATTCCAGAATGGATTCTCAACTTTGTCTTTAACCTTGAGAAGGTACCTTCCATG
>JAVCDJ010000273.1 GCA_030765845.1 Candidatus Stygibacter australis | reverse complement strand
ACCACCACTATCAACTCTGAGGATAATACCTTTCACACTTTTATCCTCACGAGCCTTGCGAATTGCTTCAGAAGTAGTCTTTGATCCAATGATCTTTCCCGGTTGACCTTTACCCAATATTATGGATCCTACAGCATAAATTACAGCAATCTTTTCTCTTTTTTCTTTCTGCCAGTTGATCTGCATCGATTCTTCAGGCATTTTTTTGCTGAATTTCTTTATTGCAAATTCATCCTCAAGTATTTTATCAATTTCATCTTCATATACCAGATAATCGATCATTCCATTGTCAAATGCCCGTTCTCCATTAAGATATGGACCATTATCGATCAATTCTCTTACAGGAACTTTCAGTTTATCACTCCTGCCAGATTCTATCATAGCGATCATGTCAGTATATATTCCATCTAAAAGAAGATCATAAGTTTCCCTTTCAGCATCAGTCATGTGCTCATAGGAAAAGGAATTGAATGCGGTTTTATATTCATGACTCTGGAAATTAGTGATATCCACTCCAATAGTATCTAACAGTCCTTTGTAATAGGGCAGGGAAATACTCACACCCCTCAAATCTACACTGCCATTTTTATTTAGATATATTACATCAGCCACACTTGCTGCCAGGCAATATTGAGAACCTGTGATATTATCAGCATAATATATAATTTTCTTGCCACTGCTTTTGAAATCCAGAAGTGCTTTCTGCAATTCCTGACGGGCAGCAAAAGAACAGGAATATTGAGGATTTTTGAAGTAAATGCCTTTAATGTGATCATCATTCTTGAGCTTTTCTATTTTCTTTAATATCTCAGACATTGTTATCTGACCTTTACTGGAGATATTGATGGGGCCTATCTTGAAGCTTGCCTTTTCTTCTACTATTTCGCCCTTTAATTTCCAGATATAATAACGATCTTTGGAGGCTGGATTAAATAAAGATTCCTGATTGTAATCTGTAAAATGCACATACATTTTCCCGGTAGCATAACTATCATCATCATTAAAGGACATCAAATTACCTAATCGGGTATTAGGTAATGCAACTGAGATATTCGCACCAATCCTTTCATATTCAAAATCATAAGATCCACTTAAGAAGATACCTGCAGCCGGTTCAGTACTTACTGTGAATATTGGTTTCTGCCAGTCATATTCACTATCATCACCTTCGGTGTAGATCATGTCCCCACTCAAGGTCAATTTACGGCTCAGCTTTTCATTATTTCCTAACGGACGAAGTGATAGACCAATTCTATAATCTTTGTCATCATTTTCCAGGTCATAAGCAGTTCCTGCCATAGAAAGATAATTAACTGGACGCCATAATCCACTAACTCCCCACTTTCCATCTTTAAAATATTTATTCTTCCAATCATATTTTAATCCAAAGTAGAAATTTGGTGAAAATATACTCTCACCAAATGCCAGGGTATGCCTGTCGGCTGTTTCTTCATTTCTGCCATCTCGCTCAAATACATAAGAAAGGTTATCCATATTGAAAAACAGTGAATAGTAATCCTTTGTAACCTCACCTTCGTGATCTTCTCCCACGTAAGCAAATCCATTACTATTACCAAAACCTAAAGCTGCTGGATTTAGCAGTGGTGACCAGAAATCATCCGTTTCAGCTATGGGAAGGTAACGTAGATGATCTTCCTGTGCCAGCATTATACCGCTGATCATCAGGATCAAAAGAAAAAAAGTAATTTTTTTCATATATCCTCCTAAATTTTTTATTGATTATATAAATTAATACTGGCATTTGAGGTTTCTACGTCAAGAAGTTTTCCACCATCATTATATTTTGCCATGAGATAATTTCTGGAACTCTTTTGAATATCCAGCTTAATATCCTGCAAATTGATCTTACCATTAGAGGTTCTTGCCTGTATATCGCAATTGACCGACTTGGATAAGATGAGGGTTATATCAGCATTGCTTGTATTCACTTCCAATCCTCCGATGATGTTTTTTATCTCGAGTATGATTTTCCCATTAGAAGTTATTGCTTTCCTGATATCGGGACAATCCTCAATCTCAATCTTGGCGTTTGATGTTCTGGCATTTACCATTCCACTCACTTCTTCTACTTCAATGCTGCCATTATTGGTTCGGATATCAGTGTTACCCTTAAAATCTACCACCTTTATACTGCCATTACTGGTTATAAATTCACCTTCACCCATACATCTCTTAACAATGATTTTACCGTTACTACTGATAACTTGATTCAAGGCAATATTGAATGGCAGGTTTATTTCATATTCAATCGCACAATGTGGATTAGTGATTAGTGCTTTACTATGGATCTTCATTTTTCTTGTTCCGATAAACTCTATTTCCACATTATCCAGATCATCTTCAGAATTAGCAGAGATCACTATTTTTACTTCCAATTGATCATTTTCTGTTCCTACTATTGAGATGTTACCATTAAAATTATCCAGACTTAAATTATCTATATCAGCAGATGGGAAACTTCTTTCCACTTCTCTGAAATGATCCTTTCTACCAAAATCGGGAGCATTATTTTCCACTGTGACCATCATATCATTAATACCAGCTCTCCAGTTACGTTCATTCAAAGAGGTTTTTATCACTTCCTCTGGCGTATCACCTAATGCATTCATAGCTGTTCTGGCTGCTACACGGATTACCCCTGCCAGCATTTTACCCCAAAAATTAGTCAAATCCTCATCATCTTCTTCAAATTCAGAATTCTCGGTGATAAAGCCTTTTTCACTGATGGTTACGATCTTACCATCACTATTTGTGATCATCAGATCTCCGTTTTCATATACTATTACTTCATCATCTTCATCGGTGATCTTAAGTATCTTGCCATCCATAAAAATCGGCTGAGAACCTTCTAACATTATTGTAAGACCTTCTTTATCAAAATAGAAATTATCGTCTTCTATGGTCACGTGATATTTCTTGTTCTCTGGCAATTTCAACCAGATCTTTGCCTTTTTCTTTGGTGAAGATATTCCCAGATAATGTTTATCCTGATTGAAAATCGCATCAGTATCATTACATTTTACTTCCAGCTTATTGCCGGATACAAAACTGACACTTTCTACTTTAATATTTGATAATGAAAGCTCTATTAGTTCCTGCTTGAACTTAAATGACTCTGTTATGTTTTTTGCTGATAAACTTGCAGCCAGGACAATTAATACAAGGATAATTATACTTTTTTTCATCATTCCTCCTAATTTACTTCTTTCTTTGAATAGGCGAACACTCCCAGTACAAAAAATATTCCAGAAGCTATTATTTGTAAAGCACTATGCCAGTTAAACAGTAATATTCTGGCATTGATTGCCTGTCTAAAATCCATTACTGACTCCAGATTTTCGAAATCGATCATGTCTTTTACTCCATGTAACGGGCTTATCAACTTTCCGATATATTTAAAAATATCCAATAGAGGAGTATCAAAACTTAGATGTGCAAATACGATTATCAACTGGATTGAGATTGCAATCAAGATCAGCTTCATAAAAGCCTTCTCTTTGAATATTCCTGACATCATGAAACCAATACTTCCCACTACTATTATTGATCGTGAGTATAATAAAAAACTCACAATTAAGCCCGAAATTGCATCTATGAAATCAAATCTGATAATCTGATTCACAAAGGGAACCACCAGGATCAGATTAAATATTCCTACAATGAAAAGCACTATAATGGGTGCTGCTACTGCTATCAGATACTTTGAAAATGAATAAAGCCAGATACTCACGGGCTGACTCCGATAAAATATTTCACATTTCCGGAACTTCTCCATATTCAATGACTGATTTCCGATTGATAATGATACTATCACCATCACAAAACCAGCAAAACCCAATACACCCATACCGATCATATACCAGAATGATTCGCTGATCATTGAAAGGTCAGCCCCGTCTGTTTGAATATTTATCGACATAAAATCCTGAAAATCTAAACCTAATTTACTTTTCATTATAAAAAACGTGATTATTGCCAGGAAATCTATTACCAGAAAAAGTATAATCGGGGATAAAATACTTTTTTGGTGTATCCGGTAATCATTTTTAATTTGTGCTGCAAATTTATTCATGACTGCCTCCCGTGAATGCCAGGAAAAGATCAGCTAATCCCGGTCTATGATATGTTGCTCCCTCTATTTCTATTTCTATAGGTAAAATACCATGATATTGACCCAGAGTGTGAGTTATTTGTCGTGCTCCCTTTTCCTCCAATATATGCAATTGATCAGCAGCAACTGATACCAGGTTATACTTATTTTTAAGCCCTTCCACATCTTCATGTAAAATTATCCTGCCATCATCAATAAATATTATCTCCTGCAGGATCTGCTCAACTTCTTCAACTTGATGGGTAGATATTATTATTGACCTTTCTTCATCAAAATATTCTCCCAGAATTGTATTCAGAAATTCCTTTCTGAAAGCTATATCAAGCCCCAGAGTCGGCTCATCCAGCAGCAGCATTCGCGTTTCAAGTGAAAGGGTTATCAATAAATAAAGCTTGGTTTTCATACCTTTAGATAGTTTACTGATCTTCTTATCCATAGGAAGATTGCTTTTTGCCATCAGCTCTTCAAACTTTTCTTCATTCCAGTGTTCATGTATCCCTTTCATGTATTGGATTATCTGCCTTACTGTCAATCGATCATCGATGATATTTACATCAGGGATAAAAGCCACCTCTTCAAATAAATGATGTTTCAGTGTCTGAATATCTGTTCCAGTATAATTAATATTGCCTTCGTATTTTAATAATCCCAGCATGGAACGCAATAATGTCGATTTGCCGGCACCATTTCTACCAAGCAAACCTATGATCCGTCCTGGCTCTATTTTTAGATTCACATCATCTAAGGCCTGAAACTTACCATAAAACTTGGTTAAGTTATTGATCTCATAAATCGTATTCATTAGTCTTCCCTCCTGTATCGGCTGGATATCAGGCTCACAAGTTTTACCTCACTCATCCCCAGCATCCTGGCTCTCTGAACCAGAGTCTCTACTTCTTCTGTCTCAAAACTCTCCAATCGCTGCTCAAGCAGCTTATCTTTCACTCCTTGTTTAACAAACATTCCTATTCCTCGCTTTTTATAGATAATATCTGCATTTAATAGTTCACCTATTGCGCTGTTAACGGTATTGGGATTGAGCTCATAATCCCTTGCCATTTCCCGCACAGAAGGCAGCTTCTCGTCTTCCTGCACTGCTCCGGATAGGATCATATTCTCTATGTCCTCCTTCACCTGCAGAAACAAGGGCACATTCGGATCAAAATTTCTCATATTTCACCTCTGTCTTAGTGTCTGGGTCAACTAAGACACTAAGGTTATTTCTGTCAATTCTTTTTTATTTTTTCTGTAATTTTATTTCCAGACTCGCTATTTTTACCTCCTTTCCAAATGCTCTGATTTTCTCCTCAAAACACTGTCTATTTCCTTTATATATAACTATTAAGGTCTTACAGGGGCCTTATAAGGGTCTTATAAGGGCTGCAACGATGAACGGCATGACATATTTAAGTTATGCTGTTCATCGTTGCAGTCCTTATAGGTTACTCCTATGTTGGCAGAAAGATTGCTGATTAGTAATTTCGTTGAATTTCTTGTAGATAGATAAGCTCAGATTTTTTAAATCTATGGCTTATACAACATTGACTGGACAATATCTTTATAATTCTTCTTTTTTGAGCTGGAGGTAATATGAAACATATTATTTTACTGGTTATCATTCTTGTATTTGCATTGTGTCTTAGGGCTAATAAACAGGGACTTATGATGAAGATCATTTCTATCCCTGATGATACTCCCCCAGATGCAAAAATATATATCGCTGGAAATTTCAATAACTGGAATCCTGGTGATCCTGATTACCAGCTCCAATTAGTGGATAGCAAATATCAGATTGATCTTGATATATCTGACCTGACAGCAATGGAGTTCAAATTTACCCGTGGTTCCTGGGATACAGTGGAAAAAGGTAACAATGAAGAAGAAATTGCTAATCACCGCTGGGATAATACTGATCCTGAATCTACTCTTGAATTCGCTATTGCCAACTGGCGTGATTTTTGTGAGGAATCTCCAGCAAAGCCACATACACTAACCGGGAGAGTGATCTACCACGAGAATTTCTATATCCCTCAATTAGATCGCTACCGCACTATTCGCATTTATCTTCCAGCGGGATATGACAGCACCTCCACTCGTTATTCTGTTCTCTATATGCATGATGGACAAAACCTGTTTGATAATGCCACTTCTTTTGCTGGAGAATGGAAAATTGATGAAAGCCTGGAAAAACTCACTCTACAGGGAAAAATGGAAGGTCTTATTGTGGTTGGTATAGATAATCACCCCACCAAACGCAGTAATGAATATTCACCCTGGGATAATAAGAAATATAATTGTACTGGTGAAGGTGATGAATATGTGGATTTCATAGTTATTACCCTGAAGCCCTGGGTTGATGAAAATTACCGCACTTTGCCTGATAAAGTACACACTGGTATTGCCGGCAGCAGTTTGGGAGGGCTTATCTCGTTTTATGCTGGTTGCAAATATCCTGAAACATTTTCACGACTTGGAATATTTTCTCCGGCATTCTGGTTTGCCAAAAAGCCAATGGTCAATTATTTTAAAAATTCACCAATACCAAAAAACTGCCAGGTATATATAGATGTAGGAACTGCTGAAGGAGATAATCCTCAGGGACAGAAAGCATATCTAAATGATGCAAAGGAATTCTATCAGCTTCTGCAAAATGCAGGTATTCCTGACAGCAATCTCAAACTCGTTATTGACCAGGGAGCGCAGCATAATGAAAAAGCCTGGGCAAGACGCTTTCCCGATGCCTGCCTCTGGCTGTGGACAACTCCTTGAAGGTAATTATAATCTAATTAATGCCTGATTCCTTATCTCCCATGCTATTTAATAATTACTCTTAGAATAAAAAGCGATAAAAGCACAGTTACTGGGGTAAAGATCAGTTTTTCCTTAGTTATATCTGAACTGAGATTACCCAAAATACCTAATAGAAAAAACAGCAACATCAACCAAAGTCCCACCTGATTGACGCTGTTTTTTCTATTTTCCAGTATAAGTTTTATTTTATAAAATGAAATTATCAGAAATAAACATGTGATCACTGCAGCGAATATCTCATAGTTGATAAGCTGCTCACTATTAGCTTCTATCTGACCACCCCAGACAAAATCTCCTGGTATGATCTGCATCACTACCAAAATATGAAATGCCAGCAGTAGCAATAATAAAACTACGATTATCCGCATAGCTAAGATTTTACGGAGCATATTTTTTCCCTCCCATCACATTAAGCTGCTATTTACGCCTTCTTCTCTTGCTCATTCTCCAGATAAATCCCATGATCATGCCCAGCATGACCAGGATGTGTTTAAATTGGACTGCTGGTATAAACCGGGTACTATCAGGAGTTATCTCAAATACACCAATTGCCTCATTATGCAATCCACCGCCACCACCCATACCATGAGCAGCATTATCAGTATCCCCTTCTTCCTTATCATCTCCGCAACTGCTACCAGGGGCGATTCCTTCTCCCCCACCAAATCCACCAGTTACTTTACTCACAGGAATAATAGTCTTTCCCTGAGCTTCAATCGGATCACCAAATACCATTGATATCTTCAATCCCTTTCCAACATGATCATGTAGTTTCTGTAAATCAAACATCTTTTCTCCTTATTTTATTATTTAACCACGGAATACTCAGAATACACGGAAAAAATACAACTTTTATGTAATCAATTTCTCTAAAATAAAATTTAACAGTAAAATCTCCAAAACAAAACCTTTAATTGACAAAATCTCTTTTTTCTCGCGTTCTTCAGTGTGTTCCGTGTATTCCGTGGTCAAATCCTCTTCTACAATACTATTCTCTTGATATCAACTTTGGGATAGTGATTGAAATTCACTAAGAACCCAAGGTTCAGTCCTGTAGCTTTTAAATAATTAATTACCTGTGCTAAATGAATATCTTCAAGAGCCTTCACTGCTTTCAGTTCAACGACAATCTTTTCATAACATATAAAATCGGGATAATATACTTGCTTAAGCTGATGACCTTTATACGTCAAACTCACTTTATGCTCTGCAACAAATGGAATTTGACTCAATTCAAATTCCTTCTGCAAGCATTCCTGATAAACTGCTTCCAAAAAACCACAACCCATATCCGTATATACTTTAAATATTGCACCTCTTATCTTATAACTTTCATCCTCAAATATCAGATCTTTCATTTTAACCTCAATCATTTCCTACTTGTTTCTTTTTTTAACCACGGAACACTTTGAACACACAGGAAAAAACACAACCTTTATCATTTACCCCCCCCCAAAAACAAGTTAAACCTAGAATAATCCAGATAACCACCAATCCAAATATAAATCCCTTTTTCTCTTACATTCCTTCCGTGTGTTCCGTGGTTAAACCCTCTTCTATTCAATTTCAAATTTCAGTTTATTAACCCAGATAGCTTTGCGGTCTCTATTTTTAATAATGTTCTCCTTCATAATCTGGCTTTCATAATCAACTTTCTCATTAAAAACTTCTATATCATTTATGATAACTTTTACGGGTATTTTCAGGTTCACCATTTCGGGATTTATATATATTGCCAAAGCCCCTACTCTGGAGGTTTCTATTTCAAATATATTCCCATAATATTTTGCTTTTGCTGCTCCAGAAGGCTGATCATAAAAGAAAGCATCATAGTAAGCGATCTCGGGAAAAACACCTTTTAATAAGTGAGTATCCCCTTCCCTGTAAACCGTCAAACTAACTTCATCTCCGCGCTGCTTTTCAGCCTTCAGCTCTTCCATTTCATCAATATTAGTGATCGTCACTTCGTCCATAGCAATTATGATATCCTTATCTTTTAATCCCATCTCTTTTGCCAGGGAGGATTCTATTACTTTATTAACCATGATCCCGTCACCTTTGAATTCTGAATCATGATAAAATCCAAAACTGATCCTGTCATCTGGAAGCTGGACGTTGTATTCTTGCTGCCAGTCCTGCTTCTCTGCCAAAGTATCAAGTTCAGTGACCTCCAGCCAGTCGCAGTGGTTATATTCCTTAGTACTCAAGCATTCCCAATATATCTCAGATTGAAAACTATCCCTGGCGCGTTTCTGAATATCTTTCATTATCAATGGCAAATCCTCATCAGAATATCCCCAGTCATGACCGAGTCCCCAGTATTCACGGTAGCTGATATCCGCCCCGGCGCTAAGTGCCAGATTCATTGTCAATCGCGTACTTGCAGCAGGATAAAGCCCATCTTGATCTGTATTAACAGCTCTCAAATACCGGTTCTGAAGATTTTTGATAAAACAGGGTTTGCCCGTAACATGGGCCGGAACTGAGATCATACCATTAAGCGGATAAAACGCAGCAAATTCATTTGGCAGCCGATAGCCAAAATGAAAAGAACCTGATCCTCCATCAGAAAATCCCGTCATAAATACTCTATCATCATCAATATTATATCTCTCTTTCATGATCAGCAGCTCATCTATTACATGCTTCTCACCAGCAGATTCCCACCACATGCAATCACCTCTGGCCATGGGCATCAGAACCAGCATATCTGCTTCCTTTGCATAGTCTATGATCGGGTGGTCAAACCAATATTCATCAGGCTCAAAATAATCTTCTCGCCCCACTCCCCCATGCAGCCAGATGATCAATCCATGACGTTGATGAAGGTCATAACTCTCTGGAATATAATAAAACCATGGAGAACCATCTGCCAGACTATCCTCCATCACAATTCCTTTATTACTCATATCCTGATAATCATTAAACATCATGATCTGCTGATATATATCCTGAGTGTTAAGAAGCTCATCTGCAAAGATGTTCTCTATCGCCTGCTCATTCAAATCTGCCTGAATAACAGCAAGCATCACCAATCCAATAATTAGAATAACAATTTTTCTCTTCATTTTCCTATCCTTGTAATTTTTTATTTTTCAGTGTGTTCAGCGTTTTCCGGGTTTGAGATCATATTTTCCCAAAAATCCCAGGCACGCCTGATATGCGGAATAGTTATACTGCCACCTACAACCAGACCGATAGACAACACTTCTTCCAGTTCCGCTTCATTTACTCCTTCCTGATAGCACCTGTCAAGATGATAACGAATGCAATCATCACAACGTAACACCAATGATGCCACCAGACCCATCATTTCCTTAATTTTGGTCTCGATCACTCCTTCACGGTAAACCTGACTGTCCAGACTCAGAAATCGTTTTGTACTCAAGCCAGAATGCTCCTGCATCAAATTCTGTAACCGATTTCTTTCTGCCTTAAATTCATTTACCCTATCTTTCATTTTAGTATTTTCCTTATTTCAATTATTCTACAAATCTTTTCAATGAATCCTTTCTAAATATTATATTTATGGTCAAGCAATTTCCATATCTCTGATTTTCTGATAAAGCAAAATTGCAGAAATACCAGGAATTTGATCAAAATTTCTAATCTTTGCAAAATATAAATTTTCTTGATGATTTTTATTAAGACAATTTTGAACAGTCTCAATTAAAAAGAGATGATCATTATTATTATTACTTGACAAAATATTGTAATAGTATAGTTAAGTGTATAAATGATAAAAAAAGTTATATAGAAAAATATTTAACAAAGGAGACGCGATGAAGATCATCAGAATGATGTTATTGGCATTGGTAGCAGTTTCATTATTATTGAGTGCATGTGCCCCTCCACCACCACCGGTAGAAAAAGCACAATTAGAGATGGCAGATAAGGAAGCTCTGGCCAAAGAGGCAGAAGCAGCTCAATTGGAACAGGAAATACAAAATTTAGAACAGGAATTGTCAGCTAAGCAGCAGGATCTAAATAAGCTGAAAGCCTATGATACAAAACTTAAGGCAGAGGAATAAGGAGGCACCATGAAGAAATTAATAGTATTAATGATCGTAGCCGTACTGGTTATTCCCGTTTTATTAGTATCCGAGGTAAATTATCTCAGCGAAGATGAATATAAGAAACTAAAGAAAGCTGAGCGTCTTAATTACTGGGAACGTCTGGAATCAGATCTGCAGGATCTAACAGAGCGTAAATCTGATGCTCAAAACCGCATTGACGATGCCACAGCCAGGATTGAACAACTTCGTCAGCAGATAGCAGCAGTGGAAGAAGAACATGAAGCCACTTATAATCAGATCCTTAATTATCTGGAAGTAGATAAAAACGATCAGGCAAAATGGGGTGATATTGAAGGTAAAATAGATTACTTCAATAAGCAGATCAATGATTTTAATTCACTTTCTGATGAAGACTTATGGAATGCCAAGAAGGGTATCTATGCATTGCGTCAGGAATGGGATGATTATCGTAACGATAATTATTCTAAGGTTCCCGATTTTCAGGATGACATCATGATGATTGAAAATCGTTTAACCAGACTGGAAACAGAGCTTGAATCAAAGCGTCCGAAATATTTTGAAGATGAATATAAAGTTTTGAAAGGCGAGACATTATCCAAGATCTCAGGTTATCATTTCATTTATAATGATCCTGCCAAATGGGGAATAATCTATCGTGCAAACCGCGACCAGATCAAGGATCCTAATATAATTAATCCTGATCAGGTACTTAAGATACCTCGTGGCAAGCCAAATACCTGGAAGGTTTATAAGGGAGAATTCTTATGGAGAATCGCTTCCTATCCGGAAGTATATGGAAACGGAGCTAAATGGCCTCTTATTTACAGAGCAAATCAAGATAAGATCAAAGATCCTGATTTGATCTACCCTAATCAGATATTCGAGATACCAAGGGACTAATCAGTTCTAAAATAAATGAAAGCCTCCGGTTTGCTGGAGGCTTTCTTTTCATTAAAGACCAGTAATGACGAGAAAAAAACTTTATCTGATAATCATCACCGCTGTGCTAATTACAATAGCCCAATTGCTGATGAATCCTTATCGTACATGGAACAGGTCTATCAATCTCAACGTGGGTCAAATAGCTGAGCAGGAGATAATCTCACCCATTGAATTCAATGTATATAAAAGCGAAGAGAATTTGAGTCGTGAACGTAAAAATGCAGAAGACAAGATAGATGATATTTACACAATTTCTGACAATATTACCTTCAATGCTATTCGTAATCTTGATATCATAATTCGGCATTTTGAAAATAATGGAGAAGAACAAAACGGACAGGAGATAAATAAAACCCTGGTTCAAAAGGGTTATAAGATGAGTGAAAACTCGATCATGTACCTGATGAAACCAGAAAATCGAAATCGGGTTTATGGCTATCTAAGTGAAAAGCTGGCAAGGGTACTTGATATTGGGATTTATCCAGAAAGTTATAGTGCCCCTTCAATCAATGTTAAGCGTAAGGGAGTGGTAAAGAATTACTACCTGTTCAAACTATATGCGTTTAATGAGGCACGAGATAAGATACTGGACGGGTATAGTGATTCCAAAGGGAAAACTGCTCTAGCAGATATTATTGAAAATATCCTGGTGGTGAATATCATCCTTGATCGTGAAACCACGGAGCGATTAAAGCAGAAAGCAAGGATTGATATAGATATCACAGCCGGAAAAGTGCTTAAAAATGAAACGATAATCCGAAAGGGTGAACGGGTAAATGAGGGACATCTGCAGAAATTAGCATCACTGCAAAGAGCGATGAAAACACAGAATCTTGAGCGAAATAACCGTAGAGTGATCACCTCTTGTAGTGGTACTTTTATATTTTCACTTCTATTACTGCTGATCTTTTTTAATTTACTTGAGTATTATAAAGGATCAATTGAAATGACTGAAAGACGAACTAATCTACTGCTGATCTTCTTCCTGTTTGGGTCATTGATCAGTTTGTCCATACATAATATATTTGAGCTGCCTTCCTTGCTGATACCGGTGAGTTTTTTTACATTTGCCATAATGAAACTTTATAACAGGCAAATATCATTTTTATATACAATTACTCAACTGATCCTGGTGAGTCTTCTACTGAACTGGAATTTTATCAATCCGATGTTATTGAGTCTGGCTTCACTGGCAATATTGCTGCTATCATATCATGTATCCTTAAATGTCAGATATCTAACACTCACTTTATCCGAAATAGTATTATATATATTATTAACTTTGGGATTGAGTTTGAATCAGGTATTACCCCTGGGAGATTTTTTCCAGAGAGTACTGCTGGGTTCGGCATCGATATTGATATCCACCATATTAGCTGTTCTCTTTATCCCTTATCTGGAGAAGCGATTAAGGCTTGTAACCAGAGAAACCCTGATGGAACTTCTTGATGTGGAGAATCCTTTATTAAGACGGATGAGTAGAGAAATGCCAGGAACATATCATCATAGCCTGGTTGTAGGTAATCTATCAGAAAGTGCCTCAGAAGCAATTGGAGCAGATCATCTGCTGGCAAGAGTCGGGAGTTATTTTCATGATCTTGGTAAACTTGCTAATCCCCGCATCTATATTGAGAATAATGCTGAAGCAAATGAAGTGCATGATAACATGCTGGCAACTCAGAGTGCACAACTGATCAGAGGGCATATTCTGGAAGGAGTGAGACTGGCAAGATTAGCCGGATTGCCGGAATCTGTGATTGATATCATCAGGCAACATCATGGAACATCTAAAATCAGGTATTTTTTAAATAAAGCTCAGGAAAATCATCTGGATTATGATGCAGAAGAATTTGAATATCCAGGTCCTAAACCACTGACACAGGAAGCCGCGATAATAATGATAGCAGATATCGTGGAATCACATTCCAAATCTTTGACAGAAATTAACAGCCAGATACTTGATCAACTCCTGGATGAGACGATCAATAAACTTATCAAGGATGGTCAGTTAAATCAGGCACCCGTAACAATAAGTGATCTTCGCAAGATAGCAAATGCAATGCATCCTATACTGCTTGGGGTTTACAGCACCAGAATTGAGTACCCGGAAGATGATTAGTGTAGTGCACTTAATAAATGACACCAGTCAGCCTTTTGTTGAAGCTTTGTTTAATCAATTGGCAGTCGAAGTAATAAAATCTGAACTCAAAGATGAGGGAAATACCGAATTTGCTGAACTGGAGATAGGACTGACTTTGTGCGAAGGAGAAACTATCAGGGAAATGAACCGAAAATACCGTGGCAATGACTCCAAAACGGATGTACTGTCCTTTACTGGTGAATATCCGGCAATTCCACAATTAGGTGATATTATTATTGACATTGAACAGGCTTCTGCTCAAAAAGGTAATATGTCGCTGAGTTATGAGGTTCAAACCCTTTTTTTACATGGATTGCTTCATATATTGGGTTATGATCACATGACCCGTCAGCAGCAGTTAGCGATGCAGGAAAAAGAGAAATTTTATCAAAAATACATAAAGGAGATTGGCAGATAAAGTGGAAGACAGCCTTTCGTATATTTTTTTAGTAGGACTACTTATCTTATCAGCATTTTTTTCAGGGTCAGAGACTGCGTTTTTCTCATTAACCAAGATCCAGATCAAAAAGTATGAGAAAAGCGGAAATGCCAGTGAAAGAAGGATAAATAAACTGCTTTTAAATCCCAGATCACTTCTTGTGCTTATCCTGTTGGGTAATACTCTGGTAAATGTAGCAGCATCCAGTACTGCGGCTTTGATCGCTTTAGAAATTGGGGAAAAATATTTTGGTTCAAAAGGGCATGCCTTTTCAATCTTTTTTGAGATTGTGATCATGACATTTATCCTGCTAATCTTTGGTGAAATCACTCCCAAACTGCTGGCATACAATACATCTGAGAAATTCAGCAAGATAACCAGTCTGCCATTGATCATTTTATATTACCTGCTCTATCCGCTGATCAAAGTACTGGAATTTATCAATATAATTTTTGCACACAGATCACGATATAGCGCTGATAAAAATAATAATATTACAACCGAGGATTTAAAAAACCTACTGCAATCAGATTCTACTGACCATCCCCTGGAAGACAGTGAGAAAGAGATCATACAGAGTATTTTCAGATTTTTTTCTGGAACAAAAGCCTGTGAGATAATGACTCCCCGTGTGGATATTGTGGGAATTGAAAGCAAGGAAAGTTATGAAGAATTAAGACAGTGTCTGCTGGAATCGGGACACTCCAAGCTCCCGGTTTACGAAGGAAGCATCGATAATATAACTGGGATAATCTATGCCAAAGATGTAATTTTGAATCCAGATAAAACCTCTATTTCATCTTTGATGCGGGAGCCAAATTATGTAACTGAGAATAGCCAGATCAGTGATCTGCTGAATATGTTCAGGCAGAAGAAAATCCAGATATCAGTGGTGGTGGATGAATATGGTGGAACCAGTGGACTTTTGACACTGGAAGATATTCTTGAAGAACTGGTGGGAGAAATTCTTGATGAATATGATAAGGAAGGTCCAACCATCAGCATGATCAGTGAAGATGAATATATAATTAATGGTATGGTATCGATTGCAGAATTGAATCAGAAATTTGACCTTAATATTCCTGAAGAGGAATATAATAATCTGGCAGAATTTCTCTTTGATGGATTCAATCGTGTACCTGCCAGATATGATTCCTATATATATGATGACCGGATTGAGTTTGTAGTGACGAATATAAAATCCAGGCGCATTCATTATGTGCGCGTAAAGAAACTGAAGAAAAGTTGAAAAAAAAAACCCTTCTGATTGTTTTTTTACTTCTATTGAGCAGTTTTGGCTTTGCGGAACATTTGCAAATGAGTATCCGCTATTTAGGGCTGAAAGTTGTTAATGTGGATATGATTGATAATGATTCTACGCTTACAGTCACTGCAAAGGCGACAGGACTTGGCAGTATTGCAAGCAGAATGGATAATTTATATCAAAGCAATTATCAAGATGAATATCTACCCGATAAATACAAAAAAGTGATCTATCAAAAGAAATATACTGAGAACAGGATAATAAACTATGATCGCAGTAGTTTGATAGCTGATCGCACGAGCAAAATATCAAAAGAGCTTGATTTGCAGTATCCTATCATGCCTGAGAGCCGTGATTTCTTTTCTGCCTTGTATTTTATTCGAAGGCATCTTGAAATCCCCTCAGCTATTTATCTGGATGCTAATTCTCTGATCTGGAAAGCTGATTACAAAGTAGTAAAAAAAGAAATGATCAATACTATACTGGGAAAACAGGAAGCATTTGTAGTGGAAGTGGCTTTTCAAAAAATCTCTCAAACTGCCATAGAACGTTCTGATATGTTGACTAATAATCTGGTGAATGAAGATAATGTACTCACTTTATGGATTTCGGATTCGGCTGAGAGATTACCTTTGAAGGCTCGGTATAGTATGAAACCTTTTGCGGTTTACTGGATATTAGATGCTTATGAATAAAATGACCAAATGGATGACAGCAATTTATTACACCTGGTTGGCTGCTATTTTAATTGTATCCTCAATCCCTGATATCGGGTCTTCCGAAGAATCTCTGCTGGGGTTTGATAAATACGCCCATTTTATTGAGTATCTGATCCTTGCTTTTCTTTTTATCTGTATGAAACTTGCCAGGCATCAGAAACCAATACTTAAAAACTATTTCTTTCTGGCAGTGCTGCTGCCTGCTTTAGATGAGCTGCATCAATTATTTATAAGAGGCAGAGAATGCTCTCCCCTGGACTTTTCTGCCGACTGGGCAGGAGTTTCTCTTGCTTTTATCGTTTATCTGCTGCTCATAAAATTTCTGTCAATTAAGCTTTAACTCTTTTCAAAGCAATAATCACCTCATATTTATAGGGAGGTCTATCCCAAATTTCCTGATTCAGGTAAGCTTGCGGATTTGCCATGATCTCTTTTTCCTCTACTTCTCTCACTTTCTTATCTGAGTCAATAACCCAGAACATTTTTTTCTTTGCGGGTGGGGTCTTTTGTCCAGCCATAATTACTCCTATAATTTTATATTCAGGATGTTCCTCAACGTATTTCTGCAGTTCTACCAGCTTGATATTCTCAATATACTGAGAACAGAACTTCTCGCAACTGGCAGCACAGACCACAAGGTCTTTGAACTGCTTGCTGCGTGGGCAAACTACTAAATTAAGATTCTTCTTGCCTATTCGTCTCACTATTTAACCAATTCATATTTACGCAGAATGTTATTTAATATCTGCCTATTATCATCACTCATTACTGACATTGGAGCACGGTATTCTCGTTCAATTATTCCCATCATCACTAGGGCTTCTTTAACCGGGATAGGATTTGTTTCAATAAACATCGCATCATTAAGTTCCAGAAGATCAAGGTGCTCCTTCTTAGCCAGCTCAAAATTACCTTCAAGGCAATGATGAATAAGATTGTGAACTTTTTCCGGAACAATATTTGCAGTCACTGATACAGTACCCTTTGCTCCACATGCCATCATAGGCATATTCAGTGCATCTTCACCGGAAAGAACAACAAAATCTGAAGGAGCATCGCGGATTATCTCAGATGCCTGCACAAGGTTACCAGACGCTTCTTTGATAGCAATAATATTTGAGCAGTCTTTTGCTAAAGCAACTGTGGTTGCTGCCTGAAGATTTATACTTGTTCGTGAGGGCACATTGTATAAAATAATGGGGATTTTAACTTCTGAGGCAACTCTGAAGAAGAAATCATACAAACCCTTTTGAGTAGGTTTATTGTAATATGGAGTAACCACCAGAGCATAATCAGCACCAGCTTTCTGGGCTTTGAGAGTACTTGCAATTGTCTTTGAGACATTATTGGTACCAGTCCCTACGATCACGGGAACTTTCCCATTGATCTTGTGAAGGCAATACCTGATAAAGAATTCCTTCTCATCTTCTGCCAGAGCAGGTGATTCTCCTGTCGTGCCACATAACAGGAGAGCATCAGTTTTATTTTCAAGGTGCATATTGATCAGCTTATCAGTAGCGTTGTAATCAATCTGAGAATTCTTAAAGGGGGTTACTAAAGCTACTATTGATCCTTTCAGCATATTATCCTCCTGGTGGAAACATTCTCATCACCTTCCCAGTCAACCTGGCGTAATGCCTCATAGAGCACTATAGCCACGCTGTTACTCAAATTGATTGATCTTATTTTTTCTGACATGGGAATTGTGATTGTATTATCTTTATTTTCTAATAAAATTTCTTCTGGAATTCCTCTTGATTCTGGGCCAAAGACAAATATATCTCCTGCCTTATATTCAGGCTCAGTATATTTATTTTCTGTTTTAGTTGTGCAGTAGTAAATATTACTTTGCGGATATTCAACCTGAAGTTCAGCAAGATCATCATGCAAAAAAAGCTTAAGATCCTGCCAGTAATCAAGTCCAGCTCTTTTCAGGTATTTATCATTGATCATGAATCGCATGGGTTTAATTATATGCAATTCGCTATCTGCACCCACGCATAATCTTCCGATATTACCTGTATTAGCAGGAATTTCCGGTTGATATAAAACTATCTTGAACAACTAATCTCTCCCTAAGGTATTTTTTAGTTTCTTCAGCCAGGTTTTCTCTTCTGTTTTTACCCGACTGGCACTCAGTGTGAAAACATCATCTGGTGCAATCTTGACCACATCATCAAATTCTGCTGGAAAATCCACATCCCGATTCAGGGGATACATCCATTTTTTCAGGCAAATTCTCTCCTGAAAATTCTGAGTTAACAGGTAATCTATAAACCGCTGTGCCAGCAGCAGCTTATCTGTTGATGCTATTATACCGGCAAATTCCTCTACCTGAAAACTACCTTCTTCCATCACGACTACTCGATATTGAGTATCATCTCGATTTAATTTATGGAATACCGGCATCGTCGTGTATGCCGGAATCAGATAACCTTCCCCAGCTAGAAACCTTTTGTAGGCATCATTATAGGAAAGAGGATATGCGGATATATTTTTCTTGATCCCATTCCAAAGATAACGGAACCCATTTTTGCCAAACTGAGCAGCAGTTAAATGCAAAAATGCTCTTCCCATCCCTGTTTTTTCCGGGTCAGGCATGATTAAAGTCTCATCCCAGCCATTATCCTGCAATTCACCATAATTCTGTGGTGGTTTGACTATATATCTGCTATCATACATCAAACCTAATAAACCATAGGCATATGGCGTGAAATGATTAGATTTGTCAAAGCAAAATTTACTATCAATGAATTTAATATTATCAGACTTATATTCCGTAAACAGGTTACTATCCAAAGCTTCCTGCACTAAAGCATTATTAATCCCGCAGATAACGTCTGCCTCTGTGGAATCTGCTTCCTGTCTGAGTGCATCCAAGGCTAGCCAGGGATCATCAAAATTTTTTATAATCAGCGTACAATTATATCTCGCCTCAAAGTAATTTAGATCCTCCCACACGGCATTACTCATAAATGGTTCTGCAGTATAGACCACAAGATTTCGGTCTGGCTTTTGAATTGCAGAATCATCTTTCCCGCAACCGCTAAGAATAATGAGAGTGATAAGGAGAATGATATTTATCTTCAATTAGATACACCTAACAACACACTGGCAACCAGAAAATCAAGAATAAGAATTGCAATTGATGAATAAACCACAGTCATAGTGGTTACTCTTCCCACTCCCTGTGCTCCACCCTGGGTTTTACTTCCCGCAAAACACCCAATCATGGTAATAAATAATCCAAAGAAAAACGCCTTGATCAATCCACCCCATAAATTAGATGGCATGAAATAGTTCTTTAACTCCATAAAAAAAGTATAGCCATTGATATGATACTTGAACACTGAAAGTCCGAAAGCCGAGACAATACCTATGAGATTTGCATAAATTGTGAGAATCGGCACCATAATACATCCTGCAATCACCCTGGGCATATACAGATAATCAGAGGGCTCAATTGCCATGGAAAGCATACTGTCCAATTGCTCACTTACTTTCATAGTACCTATCTCAGCAGCAATAGAAGCCCCAACTTTGCCGGCTAGCACAAGAGCAGTGAGTACAGGTGCGAGTTCGATCATGGTAGATTTTCCTACCAGTACGCCAATTAGATTAGGAGGAATGTAACCATTTGTAAGATAAGATGCCTGAACAGCCGTAACCAGACCAGTGAATCCAGCAGTGATAGATATGAGTAGAAGAGAATCATAACCAATTCTCTCCATCTGCTCAATTATCTGATTTCTTCTTTTACCAATTACTTTCAAAGATAATAATACTGTGAATTGAAATCTGGTGAAATCACCAATTATGATCAGGATATTTTTAATTTTATTGAGCATTACATCTCTGGCTGATTTGAAGCATTTCTAAAGGAAGTAAATTCGCTCAGGAATGTCATATGAACTGTTCCAATTTTTCCATGACGATTCTTTCTGATCAATAATTCTGCTTTCCCGATATCTTCCTGTTTCTTGCTATACACATGCTCTCGGTAGATGAACATAACAATATCCGCATCCTGTTCAATTGCTCCAGATTCCCTTAAATCTGCCAAAATTGGACGTTTATCTTCACGACTTTCCACCTGGCGGTTCAATTGTGATAATGCGATCACAGGTAATTTCATTTCTTTTGCCAGAACTTTTAGTCCACGAGAGATCTCAGATATTTCCTGCTGTCGGTTATCTCTTCCTTTGGGGCTATTAGAAGACATTAATTGCAGATAATCAACAATGATCATATCCAGCTTTCCAACTTCTGCTGCCAGACGTCTGGTTCTTGCCCGAATCTGGTTCAAAGTCTGATGTCCAGTATCATCGATATATATTTGGCAATCTCGCAGCACCTCGGCAACAGTAACAATTCTCTCAATTTTCTCTGTTCCCAGTCCAGTACCCCGCAGCATGCTCTGCATTGGGATTTCTGCTGCTGAACTAAGCATTCTCATTATTAGTTCCTGGCTTTCCATCTCAAGAGTGAATATGGCGATCTTAAGATCAAAGTTCATTGCTGCATTAAAAGCAAAATTAAGTGCAAATGAACTTTTTCCCATCGCTGGACGAGCTGCAACTATAACAAATTGTCCGCTTCTGAACCCACCGATCAGATTATCCAGATCATAAAAACCCGTCTGAACTCCCATTACATTGCGTTTCTTGCTTGCTATCTCCTGAATGATCTCTATCGTGTCATCAATATCAGTTTTAAAATTACTAAATGATTCCTTAAGTGGATTCTCGGCAATATCAAATATCTGCTGTTCAGCTTCATCGAGTATCTTAGCAACATCTTCATCTGCTCTATAACTAACTTCAATGATGTTATTTGCTGCCGTGATCAGTTGCCTAAGAGTTGATTTATCGCGAATGATCTTCACGTGATCCTTGATGTTTGCACCGCTCAATACCACGCTGGTGAGTTTATTTATAAATTCGAACCCACCTACTTTCTCAAAGTCATTACTTTTCTTTAATTCATCAGTGAGAGTGATAACATCAATTTCTATACTTTGCTCAAAAAGCCGTTTCATTGCCCTGAATAACGTTTTATGACTATTCCGGTAGAAATCCTTTTCCGTGACAAGAGTCATTGTATAACTCACATTATATGAATCTATCAGCATGGCAGAAAGCACTGCTGCTTCGGCATTAGGGTCATTAGGCAATTGCTTATCAACGGATGTGTTCGGGTCTTTTCTTGAACTGGTCTCTTTATTAAATTCTGCCATCATTTCCTTCTTATCTTATCTTTGGTGGTAAATTGAAATATTGATCACGCACTCGCTTCAGATCTTCCCAGGTGGGTTTGCGATATTCTGTAAACCGCAGTACAGCTGCTGGATGATAGGTCACATAAGCAGGTATGCCATTGAATGTATGGGCAGTAAGCCTTAATCTACCAAGCGATGTAGTGGTCTCCAATAATGCCTGAGCAGCGATCCTGCCTAATAAGAGGAATATTTGAGGCTGAATGATCTCAATTTGTTCTAGCAAATATGGCAGGCAGGATTCCATTTCATCTTTCTGTGGATCCCGATTACCAGGAGGGCGACATTTCACAATATTAGCAATATATATATCTTCACGTGTTAAATTAATCGCCTTCAATTGCCGATCCAGCAATTGACCTGCTCTTCCCACAAAAGCATGTCCGGTCTTATTCTCTTCAGCCCCTGGAGCTTCTCCAATCACCATCATCTTTGCATCTGCGTTTCCCTGACCATAAACAAGCTTGATCCTGCCGGTGTTCAATATACACTTCCTGCAGTCAGAATATTTCTGACTCAATTCCTGTAATAATTGTTGCTTTCCTTCCAGAATATCATCAGATACAGTTTCCTGCTCCCTCGATGTTTCTTTTACAAAAATATCCTGAATTCCTGATATTTTCAGGAACTCAAGATATTGATTAAAAGCTTTCACAGACATAATTGTCTGCTCTATTCAAATGGGTTCAGATTTTCGTCTTCTTCTTCTGGAAGCTCAGGCATATCTGCCAGGTAATCCGGAATGATGTTCTCAGCCACATGTTCTAAGGCTGTTTCTGTAATTTTCCCTTCAAATTTCTTCTTGATAATATCCGGAAGATTTGACAGTCTTGCCACTTCCAGATTTGCCAGCATCAGGAAAAGGTAGGTCATGTTATTGTCTTCCAAAAACTTTTCGACTTTTGGATTAAGCATTTTCACTCCTGTAATAATTTTCTTTTATCTCTTTATATCTTTTCACACGCAGTTTCTCTGCCCGTATTATCTTTTCAATATCATTCACTGCCATCTCAAGGTTATCATTGATCACCAGATAATCAAACCTGCCTATCAGGGCAACCTCTTTTGCAGCATTTTCCATCCTCAGTTCAATAATTTCACGAGTATCTGTACCTCGCTTTTCTAAGCGATCCCGTAATACTTCCTGAGTAGGGGGTAATAAAAATACTGATACGCATTCTACTCCACTATCAAGTATTTTAAGCGCACCCTGTACGTCAATATCAAGAATTATATCAAAGCCCTTTGCTAATTGCTCATCAATAAATTCTTTTGATGTACCATACCACTTGCCGTGCACCAGGGCACTTTCAATAAAAACACCAACTTCCTGCTTCTTCAGAAATTCATCTTCTTCCAGAAAAAAATAATCCACTCCATCCATTTCATCTCCACGCGCTTTGCGTGTTGTAAATGATATGGAATAGACAAACTCCCGATATCTTGATAATATCTCATCGCAGATGGTAGATTTTCCACCTCCGGAAGGTGCTATCAGGATCAGCAGATATGGCTTATGTTCATATGGCATAGATATTAATCAATCAGCTTTGCGTAATCAGCAGCACTCAATAAATTCTTTTTCTCATCGAGATTGGTTAATTTGATCTTGATCATCCAGCCATCACCAAAAGCGTCTTTACTGACCATCTCAGGAGTATCTTCCAGATCTTCATTGATCTCAAGCACTTCTCCTGACATGGGAGCTTTGATATCTTCTACAGCCTTAACTGCTTCCACACTGCCAAATGCCTCTCCCAATTTGACTTCATCACCTTCTTCGGGTAATTCTACAAAAACGATTTCACCAAGCTCTTTTGCTGCATATTCTGTGATACCAATATAAGCTTCTTCGCCTTCTATCTTTACCCATTCATGGCTTTCAGTATAATACAAATCCTGTTTTACCATAATTACCTCCGCACAGTATTTCTTTTTTACTAACTTTTTTTCCTCGTAAACCACTGTCAAGCAATATCAATTCTTTATTCTTGCACTCACCCGCAATTTAAATATTTTCAGCTGCTAAGTTAGATGTGCACCGTCGGGTATTTCCAGGTGGGGCGCAGATAACGACAGCTATCAGCCAAACCCTGAAAGTAAAATTACTGAGGTGAAAATCAAAGATTAATGCTGATAATTGATAATAGTTCTCGCTCCTCATAGACTGTGCCGTAGCCTTGGCGTAGGAAAGACTTCCGGGATTCTATAAGCAGTGTGAGAACTCATTATCTGGTAAAATTAATATTAAATTTAATTTGATTTTATTACATAAGTTTATTTATCACTGCCAGAAATCAGACTATAGGCACCTCTAAAGGGGAACAACAAAGCACGTACTGACATTTTAATGTCACATAGTTCTTTGTTGTTCCTCCTTCTGGCTGCTTATTGATAGCTAATTATATATTATCAATGTAATTAGTGGTATTTTGGTGGCTCTTTTGAGGGATTTTTAGGCTGAAATCCTGCTTTTAACGGGATCATTATGTTGGGTGAGAATAATTCAGAAGATAATTTGCGAAATATAATTTCATTTAACTACTAACATTTGTTGAAGCAATACTTATTTTACTTGCCGATAATTTAAATTATATTTTTTATTGTGTTGGTAGAAAAATAAAGCTTGAAGTTATATAAGTTGAATTGTTGGAACTTCAACTTATATTACAAAACGCGATATGTAAACGAAATGATACAAGGAGGAAAGATGGCCTTGAAAATTGGAGATAAAGCACCTGCAATTGTTTTACCAAATCAGGATAACCAGATGGTTGATCTTGATGATCTACTCGGTAAGTGGCTGGTAATCTATTTTTACCCTAAGGATAATACTCCCGGCTGCATAATTGAAGCCAAAGATTTTTCTTGTCTTCAGGAAGAATTTGCTCAAGCTGGAGTTCAGGTTGTGGGGATCAGCAAAGATTCTATTCAGAGCCACCAGAGATTTATCAGTAAACAGGAACTGAGCCTGCAATTGCTCAGTGATGCTGATCTTACTACAATTAAAGCCTATGATACCTGGCGGAAAAAAAAGATGTATGGTAAATCCTTTCTAGGTGTAATTCGTAGTACTTTTTTGATTGATCCCAGGGGAGATATCAATGAGGCATGGTATAATGTAAAAGCAAAAGAACATGCTCAGAAGGTGCTGGAGGAAGTTCGAAAGAAGATTTCAAAGTGATCTTAATACCCTAATAATTGACAGCTAACTGTATCTGGAAAATCTTTGATGTCAAATAGATTGTATTGGTTATCTGCAGTTAAGAGGTAATATAATGAAGAATTTAGTTAAGATATACAAGATAATGCTTCAACGCTGGGGTTATGCCCTGGGAGGAATAATTTTCTCTCTTGGTTTCGCTCTATTCAGCGGAGTGAGTATATTAATGGTAATTCCTCTTCTGGACAATGTTTTTGTTTCAGATAAACCAGTTGTATTACATCACACTTTCCCGCAATTCTGGCAGGCGATCCAGCAGATGGTCAGCAGTTCAATATCTGATCTTGGCGGATTGGGAGCAATCATTTCAGAAAGAAGCTATCAGCCAATTCTGGAGAGCCTTTCGGATATCATGAAGCAGTCTGATCCGGTGATGCTGCTCTGGACTATTGCGGTATTATTTGGCGTCCTAACTATATTAAAAAATGCCTTCTTTATGGGACAGAATTATCTTTTTGCCTATTTGCAGGGTTACACGATCAGGGAAGTGCGAAACCTGATGTATCATAAATACCTCTATCAGAGTCTGGCATTTTTTAATAAGAACAGGATCGGAGACTCTCTGGTGCGGATGGTGAATGATGTTCAGATCGTCAATTTGATGTTCATAGAATCCATGTTCCGCTCCTTTCAAGACGTCATTCTGATTGCTGTATATATGGCCACAGCAATATCAATAAATAGCAGATTATTTTTGATATCGATCATCGTAATGCCCCTCTTTTCCTTGGGAGTTACAGCAATTGGAATCAAAATGAAGAAATATGCCCGACGGATTCAAACTCAGATGTCTCATCTTTTCAGTTATGTGGAAGAGGTGCTGTCGAGTATTAAGATTGTGAAAGCTTTTTCACGTGAGAAAATGGAATATGAACGATTTAAGGGAATCAATGACAAGCAGTTAACTTTCTGGCTTAAATCCAAGATTTATCATCTACTCACTACTCCTCTGTCTGAATTGAACAGCGTTCTGATCGGCTGCCTTGTTCTAGTGATTGGTGGCAAGATAGTTCTTGCACCAGAAAGCACTTTTACGTTCGGCAGTTTTATGGCTTTCTTATTTGCCATATTTTCTATGCTTCGCCCTTTTAAGAACTTGACAAAGACTTATGCGAATTTCCGTAAGGCGATGATATCTTTAGACCGAATATCAGAAATCCTGGACCAGGATAGTGAGATAAAGGAAGATGCTGACCCTCAGGAAAAGAGCAGTTTTGACAGTCAGATAGAGCTTAAGAACATCTCCTTTTCTTATGATGGTAATAGAGAGGTACTCAAAGATATCGATCTTAAGATCAATAAAGGCGAAAAAATCGCTCTTGTGGGCAGCAGCGGATCAGGGAAAACCACTATTGCCAACTTGCTGACCAGAATGTATGATGCCACTTCCGGAGAGATCAATATCGATGGTATTCCTATCAAAAAAATTAAAATCAAAGATCTCAGATTGCTTTTTGGCACTGTTACTCAAGATTCTATTTTATTTTCAGATACTGTTGTCAATAACATTGCTTATGGCTCTCTGAATGAATGTGAACGCGGAATTATCATTAATTCTGCCAGGATTGCCAATGCAGAAGAATTTATCCTTAACATGGATAATGGCTATGATACAATGCTTGATACAAAAGCTGGAAATCTTTCTGGAGGACAGAAACAAAGATTATGTATTGCCAGAAGTATTGTGGGTGATCCACCAATCCTGATCTTTGATGAAGCTACCAGTGCTCTGGATACTGAAGCAGAACAAAAAGTTCAGAAAGCTATCGAGCAGGCTACTAAGGATAGAACTGTGGTCATGATAGCTCACAGGCTTTCCACGATTCTTAATTCAGATAAAATTGTTGTGTTGGACAAGGGTAAAATCGTGGGGATAGGAACACATCAGGAATTGCTGAAAACTAATTTCCGCTATCAAACTCTTTATAATCTGCAATTTAAAGATAGTACTTCTGGATAAAATCGAGTAGGATAATGTTTCGCTTTCCCTTACAAATATCCCCTACAGAGAAACCACTTTTCGGGTGGATGATTTTTTCTACAAACAGCGAACCACTACTTGATACTAAATCCCGGTATATGGTACAAAATCTAAATAAAATATTTTACATCGTAGATGTTCTTTAATTGTAGCACAACATCGACACACATCAGATATTTACCCTGTAGGGGTTATATAACCTCTTTCCCGGATTTAATTCCCACAAAAAATACCTTAACCAGGTTTTTAGGGAAGGCTGATCAATTTCCACTAGTCAAGGTCTCAACAAGGTCTATTTATACTCTTCCAATGCCAAAATAATCAAATCCTGATTTTCTTACTTCCTGCGGTTTAAATACATTTCTCCCGTCAAAAATTACTGGACGACGCATTTTTGATTTGATCAATGTAAAATCTGGATTACGGAATTGATTCCATTCAGTAACCACCAGCAGCCCATCAGCGTCTTCACAAATGCTGTAGTTATCTTCTCCATAAGTGAGTCCATCCAGCTTTCCAATCGCTTTTTTGGCTGTTTCTGTAGCCACAGGATCATAAGCTATCACTCTGGCACCAGCAGCGATCAAGCCTTTAATAATTCTTATTGATGGAGCTTCACGCATATCATCTGTTTTGGGTTTAAATGCCAATCCCCACATTGCAAATATCTTACCCTTAAGATCATTATTATAATAATCTTTCACTTTTTGCACCAGAATATCTTTTTGATCATCATTCACGGCTTCCACTGCTTCCAGTACCCGCACATGCGTATCTTCCTTAAGTGCCATCTTGATCAATGCTTTCACATCCTTGGGAAAACAGCTTCCACCATAACCAACACCGGGATAAATAAACTGATAGCCGATTCTGCTATCTGAGCCTATTCCTTTGCGAACATCTTCTACATCGGCTTTGAGAATATCACAGAGATTAGCAATATCATTCATAAAGGATATCTTGGTAGCCAGCATGGCATTTGCAGCATATTTAGTCATCTCAGCTGAGCGTACACTCATAATAATGGTCTTATCACGTGAACGGCTGAATGGTTCATATAATTCCTGCATGACCTCACCAACTTTCGGGTTGTCTGTGCCCACTATCACGCGATCCGGCTTCATGCTGTCTGCTATGGCTGAGCCTTCTTTCAGGAATTCGGGATTAGAGACCACATCAAAACTATAATCTACATTTCGCTCTGTCAGAATAGCCTTCACGGTTTTTCCCACTAGATCCGCTGTTCCTACAGGAACTGTGGATTTATCTACTATTATCTTGTAACTATCCATATTATGGGCAATATCTGCGGCAACTGCCAGCACATACTGCAAGTCTGCTGAGCCATCTTCTCCAGGAGGTGTTCCCACAGCAATAAAGCAGATTTCAGATGCTTTAACTGCACTGGCGATATCGGTGGTAAAACACAATCTACTCTGCTCCACATTATTATTGACCATGCTTTCGAGTCCCGGTTCCCAGATAGGAATTTCTCCGCGATTGAGCATATTAATTTTTTCTATATTGTTATCCACACAGATCACCTGATTGCCCATCTCTGCAAAACAGGTCCCCGTTACAAGTCCCACGTAGCCTGTTCCTATGACAGCTATTTTCATCTTTCCTCCATAAAATATCTTTATAAATTATTTTGTTTATTATACCAGTTCAGAAATTTCCTGATCCCTGACTTGAAATCTGTCTGGGGATTATAACCAATCATTTTTTTTGCTTTGCTAATATCTGCAAAAGTGCAAATCACATCTCCAGGCTGCATTGGCAGAAATTCACAATCAACTTTCCTGCCCATTTCATCAGAAATTATCTCTACCATTTCAAGTAAGCTAATTGTTTCAGATTCTCCCAGGTTGATCACTTCAAAACATTGATGGTCATTTATATATTCAATTGCCCCGGTCACGCCTGTGATTATGTCATCAATATATGTATAATCACGTGCAGTAGTGCCATCACCAAATAGCTGAAGTGTTTCTCCCCTCGAAATTAGATTTGTAAATTTATGTATTGCCAGATCTGGTCGTTGACGGGGACCATATACAGTAAAAAATCTTAAGCAGATCATCGAAATATCATATAGATGATGATATGAATGACAAATTAGCTCAGCTGCTTTTTTGGTCGCTGCGTAGGGTGATATGGGGTGATCCACATTATTAGTCTCTTTGAAAGGTAAACTCTGGCTGTTGCCATACACAGAAGAGGAGGAAGCAAAAATGAATTTCTTTATCCCCTTCCTTCGGCATTCTTCCAATAGATTTTGAGTGCCATTAATATTGACTTCACTATATAAAAGGGGTTGCTGAAGTGATGGTCGAACTCCTGCCATTGCAGCAAGATGAATAACCAGATCATATTCGCGATCATCAAAGATATTGGTTAAATATTTACGGCCTCGAATATCTCCTTCAAGTAACCGGTATCCTCTGAAAGAATTGCAGTTAGAGACGTTATCACGCTTAATCTCAGGGGCATAAAAATCGTTAAAATTATCAAGATTATCAACTTCATGTCCGTCAGACAGAAGCTTTTCCACCAGATGCGAGCCAATAAATCCTGCTCCACCAGTAACGAGAATTCTCATAGGATATACCCCTTAATTACAATCTGAGGGAAATTTTCACTATCCACCTCATTTGTCAATACTTGTGTTCAGCGATATGTATTTTGCCTTTATGGAGCATTAAATATCTTCAATATTTTCCGGATGACAATCAAAATGTTGACAATTACACTAGAACCCTGTAATTGACAAAAAGAAATTTAATATTGGAGGTTTTATATGGATAGAAGAGTTTTTTATCTGTTATTAGTGATACTGATGGCATTAACATCAAGCTTATGGTCAGAAAAATCTACTGAGAGATTGGCTCGAGAAAAGGGAGTGGAAGCTGAGGGGCTCTGGGAAGCTGAGAATTATACTGAATCAGCAATAGCTTGTGAAGAAGCAATTAAATTATTTAAACAGGCAGTTACTGAAGACCAGGTTCCTAATGATGAAGCACTGATCGGTCACTGGCTGGCAATTACTTTTGATTGCTTTGTGAAATCATCTAATTTTGAAAACGCTCTCCGTATTCTGGAAGATATGATCACACTCGATCCTGAAAACATGAAATATTATACTCAAAAAGCAATTCTGCAAAAGAAACTGAATAGATTTGATGATGCAATAGAAACCTATACCTATATTGACTCAGTAAAACCAAGTTATAAAAACAGTAAAGCCATAGCTTCAATCTATAAAGACCGTGAAGACTGGGAAAATGCACTCAAATGGTATTACCTTTCTTATGACCAAAGACAGGATTCAAATACTATCAAAGATATTGCTGTAATAAATCTTACTTTGGGCAGGAATGAAGCAGCCATTCAAGCCTATAAAGATTTCCTTGATACAGATCCTGCTACTGCTACAAAAATAAAGACCTATACAAATCTTGGAAAACTTTATGAGGATCTGGGTGAGATCAATAATGCTCTGGAATATTATGAAAAATCTAATGAATTGCGATATAATAATCAAATTACATTATTATTAATAAGTCGCTATTATGATCTGAATATATATGATAAAAGTCTTAAGAATATTGACCTATACCTTAAAAACAAACCTGATGGTGCTGATGCATTATATTATAGAGCAATGATCAAGTATAATAAGGGAGACTTAATAGAAGCCCGAAAGGATTTTGAAGCGATACAAAATAATCCCACTTATGGTTCAATTGCTAAGGGTTATATTGAGTCAATTAACTCTCAATAATAGTCATTTTATTAAATAATTTCATAGCCGATCTCTCCGGATCGGCTTTTTTCTTGCCAAATTATATTTATTCATTAAATTATCTTAAAATAAATGGGAGAATCGAATGAAGAAAGTATTAATAATATATATAATTCTTGTGATGGGAATTTCTCTGATAGCTGATACACCTATTACCAGTTTCAAAGCAATGATCTGGAACCAGTTTATCAATGATCTGATGGAAATCAAAATAGATGTTGCTTATGATGAAGCAGAAAACCGCATCTATATGACAATCCCTGATGAAAAATATCCTTCAGAAATCACAATTACGGAAGAATACCGTAAAGCCATGTATGATCTGGTGAGAAGATTTATGCGCAAACAAAGACAGGCTATCGAATGGAAAGAAGAATATGATTTGGAATTAGGTAAGTTGCCAATCACAGAAAGTCGATTTAAAAGATACAAAACCTGGCATAATTCGCGAGTGAATTCCTCTGGAAATTTCTTTTCTCAAAATACTGAACTGCATCAATTCATACTATTCTTTAGTCCAATGACTTCACGAGAAGATGATTCCATCTCCAAGAAGGGATTTAAACTCTATTTCTGGACTGAGAATGCTGAAGAACTGGAAAAAGCATTTAATCCCAGGTCATTTAAGAAATATTGGGGCGATGAAAAGAAATAGTCTTTTGGGAATGTAAACCTTAGGAACCTATAAATTCAGAAAGAGAATATTTATTATTCTCTTTTCTGCTTGCCAATCTTATATTGACTTAAAATCTGTCTCAATACTGGAATAATATTAAGGAGTGTATAATGAGAAAAATTTATATTGCTGGAAACTGGAAGATGAACATGACCTTCCAGGCTGCTGATGATTTCTTTTTTCAATTGGGAGATTATCTTAAGAATAATGGCTCAAAAAACATCGAAGCATTGATCTTCCCCCCCTTCACCTATCTTGAACTGGCAACTGATACCGCTGATGAAACATCCCTCAGCATTGGTGTGCAGAATGTATCTGAGCGGGATAATGGTGCATATACTGGAGAAATTTCAGCAGAAATACTTTCATCAATGGACGTGGAATATTCCCTGGTTGGTCACTCGGAAAGACGCCAGTATTTCAATGAGAAAAATTCACTCCTTAATCAGAAAATCAAGAAACTTCGCAGTTTCTTTATTAAGCCAGTCCTTTGCGTGGGAGAATCATTGGCTGAAAGGGAAGCCGGCAAAGCCTTTGAAGTAGTGCAGGAGCAACTTAAAAACTGCCTCAAAGATATAAAAATTGACGAGGATATCTTAATTGCTTATGAACCCGTGTGGGCGATTGGCACGGGTAAAACAGCAACTCCAGAGCAGGCTCAGGAAATACACCTGATGATAAGGAACTGGATAAAAGAAAATTATGATGAAGAAACCGCAGCAAATTTGCCAATTCTATATGGTGGCAGTGTGAAACCAGCCAACCTGGCGGAACTTTTACTTCAATCAGATATTGACGGTGGTTTGATCGGTGGAGCTTCACTTAATAGTGACAGCTATATTGAGATGCTTGAAATTGCCCGTAAAATGTAGATCAGAAGGAGAAATCAGTGATAGATCTTAAATATATTCGCAGTAATCCAGAACTGCTCAAAGAAGCTGTGATAAACAAAAAAGAGAAAGCAGATATTGATCGTATTCTGGAGATTGATGAAGCCAGAAGAAAGCTTCAATTTGATTTTGATAATCTCAGATCAGAACAAAAAAAGACCAGCAGTGAAATCCCCAAATTAAAGAAAGCAGGAAAAGATGTTTCTCAAGTGATGGAAAGGATGAAGTCACTTGCAGATGAACTCAAAAACATTTCAGCTAAGCTTACGGAAAGCGGAAATGAGCTGGACACACTCCTGCTCACGGTTCCTAATATTCCAGCAGAAGGGGTTCCGGCAGGAGGGGAAGAAAATAATCAGCAGATCAGAGAATGGGGTGAAGCAAGGAAGTTTAATTTCCAGGCCCGTGATCAAGTTGAACTGGCTGAGATCAATGACCTTTTTGACCTTAAAAGAGCTGCCAAAATGTCCGGTAGCGGCTTTATTGCCTATACGGGAAAAGGTGCTGCTTTAGAGAGAGCGTTGATCAATTTCTTTTTGGATTTTCATTTAGCAAACCACCATTATGAAGAGATATCTGCACCTTTTATTGTTAACCGTGAGACAATGACAGGAACGGGACAATTGCCGAAACTGGAAAACGATATGTATCACATTGATCAGGATGATATGTTCCTGATCCCTACCTCAGAAGTATCAGTTACTAATTTCTATGCTGGTGAAATATTACCTTTTTCATTATTGCCTAGAAAATTTGTTTCCTATAGTCCATGTTTCCGTCGTGAAGCTGGTTCCTATGGAAAAGATAACAAGGGATTGCAACGGGTTCATCAGTTCAATAAAGTTGAAATGGTTCGTTTTGTTCAACCAGAAACATCATATGATGTTCTGGATGAAATGGTTCATGATGCTGAGGATATTCTCCAGGCTTTAGGATTACACTATCGCGTAGTTGTTCTAGCAACAGGTGATCTAAGTTTTGCCTCAGCAAAAACTTTTGATCTGGAAGTGTGGGCTCCGGGAACAGAAAAATATCTGGAAGTTTCTTCTGTATCAAATTTCTTAGATTTTCAGGCCCGCAGAGCGAACATCAGATTTAGAGATAATGATGGAAAGGTAAAATACCTTCATACTTTAAATGGTTCAGGGCTGGCAACACCTAGGAGCTTCATTGCCTTAATAGAAACCTGGCAAAATGAAGATGGTACTATCACCATCCCCCCAGCACTGAGATCTTATCTGGGAAATCGAGAGATTTTATAGTATATTTGTGTTTTTAGAAATAATTGAGACCTGGCTATGCCGGGTCTTTTTTATTTGGATAATATGATCTGTCCACTTTTCATCAAGTACTTCATCAGATGAATGTTCTGCAATAACAATGCCATTATCACCTAATAGATCTGCTGCAAATATCTCTTCTATTGTGCTGTTTATCAATTTCTTATTGTAGGGAGGATCCAAAAAGATCATATCAAACTGCTCTTCACATTTCTTGATAAAGGG
>JAVCDJ010000272.1 GCA_030765845.1 Candidatus Stygibacter australis | reverse complement strand
GAAAGCATCATAAAATAGTTTTAAATAAGGTGGAAAAGATGAAAAATCTATCAGGAAAGACTGTGATCGATTTCGTGCAACGCAATTTTGAGGTGCATGGTGAATTTGAAGGCATCGTGTATCGCACCAAGCGAAATGGCACGCAGGAACATTATCCCTATGACCCGGTATCCTATTATCAGCGGACTCCGCTGGTGATCAGAAATGAAGCTATCAGACGTTTTGCTGCGTCTGTTTCCAATCCGCGGCTGACTGAATATAAGTCTGTGATCAAAAAACTCAACTACTACACGCCGTATATTTTGCATCCCGGAGCGCAGAAATTCCCCGGTGAGACGGCGTTTTATGTGCGCCAGCGGGGTGATTATGAATTACGCTGGCAGGGTATGCCTATGGGCTTTCATCAGATTATCGCACCACGCTCTAAGGTAGAACTCAGCTTTCATGCAGAAGGCGAGTTTGGGCTGGATTGTTATTACCAGGATGAATTATATTGCCAGAGAAATTTCATCATTACCTCCGGTGACCTGGAAACAGCTTATGACACGTGGCTGACAACCAATCTGGAGCATATATTAAACCTGCCCAAACCTGAATATGAGAGCATAAAGACCTATCGCAGAGGACTTCGCAGCAAGGTGAACTGGATCACTGCCATGACCGGAAAGTATCATGAGGAAGTGGTTTATGAAGTCCCGGAGTTCAGCTATAAAGACCACAAGCGGGAAAATCCCTGGCTCTATCACCGTCGAAAGTATGACCACATTGTGAACCCTCAGACACTCTATTTTAATAATAAGATAAAGGAAATAGCCCTAAATTGGCAAACACTTTCGCAACCAGAGCGAGATGAATGGAATAAACAAGCCGCGAGGTACCAGAAACAGCGTTTGACAGGGTTTAATTTATTTACAAAAGAGTATATTGGAGATAAGAGAGGAGGATAATTACAGCATATTCTGGGGGTCGATGTCTATGGTGAGTTTAATGGAGCTGGGGAGTTTCAGGTTGGCTTCCAGAAGTGACACTGCTTTATTGATGACCTGATTATTCTTGGCTTTAATGAAGATGTGATAGCGGAATTTATTTTTTATCCTGGTAAGTGGCGCTGGAGCGGGACCTATCAGGTAGATATCACCCTTTGGGAAAGCGTCTTCGATTTTTTGGAATAGGGGTTTATATTTATTCAAAGTGGTGATTATGAAGGGTTCTTTTTCACCAGAGAAGATGATCCTTGCCAGGCGAAAAAAGGGAGCATAGTGCAATAATTCGCGGTCAGAGAGTTCGATATCCGCAAAGGCAGGAAAATCCTGGCTCATGGCACAGGTGATGGCATAATGGGTGGGGTTATAGGTTTGAATTATCACGTTACCATCAATTTCACCGCGTCCGGATCTGCCGGCAACCTGGGTTAGTAACTGGAAGGTAGCTTCACCAGCGCGGAAATCCGGGAATGAAAGCCCCACATCAGCAGAGATAACACCTACTAGTGTGACATTAGGGAAATCAAGACCTTTTGATATCATCTGGGTGCCTAGTAGAATATCTATTGAATGACTTTTCATGCGGTCAAACATATTCTGGTAACTGCTGGAGGAAGTAGTGGTATCAGAATCCATGCGGAGGATATGAGCCTGGGGAAAGAGGATTTTGAGCTGTTCTTCTATCTGCTGCGTGCCGGGAGCACCATAATTAAAGAGGAAACTTCCACAATCGGGGCATTTACGGGGTACCTGCTTTACTAATCCGCAATAATGACAGATCATAGTGTCATTGAAGGAATGATAATTCATGCTGATATCACAATTAGGGCATTTGATGAGCAAGCCGCATTTAAGGCACTGAATAAAAGAAGAATGTCCTCTGCGATTCTGAAAAAGGATGATCTGCTCTTTTTTCTTCAGCCGGTCAGCGATCATAGAAGTTAATTCAGAGGAGAAGAATCCTTTGTTATCAGGCATATTTTTCATATCAATGATCTGTACCTGGGGAAGTTTGAAATTCCCGGGGCGTTTTGTGAGTTTCAGCAGGGAATATTTGCCAATACTGGTATTATGCCAGCTTTCCAGAGAGGGAGTGGCACTTCCGAGGACAATGACTGTTTTTTCCAGATAGGCACGCATCACAGCCAGGTCACGTCCATTATAGCGGGGAGCGGTATCCTGTTTATAACTATTCTCATGCTCTTCATCGACAATAATGATGCCAATATCCTTAAGCGGGGCAAAGATAGCGCTACGGGCACCTATCACGATCCTGCTTTGTCCTTTGCGGATATTCTGCCACTGCTGCCAGCGTTGACGGTCATTAAGTCTGCTGTGCAGGATAGCAATATTTTCACCAAAGGCATTATAGAACCGCTCTACCATTTGCGGAGTGAGAGATATTTCAGGAACCAGCATCAGGGCGGATTTGCCTTCCGCAAGGGTCTTTTTTATCGACTGGATATAAACTTCAGTTTTTCCGCTGCCTGTGATGCCATAGAGCAGAAATGGTTTAAAGACGTTTTCATCAAGAGCAGAAGCGATAGCATTTATGGCATTTACCTGCTCGGGATTAGGAGTTATATTTTGAGGATGTCTCTGGGTGGGGAACAGAGTATCAGTAGGCAATATTTCTCGTGGTTTAATATCGATGAGATTCTTAGTTCGCAGTGCTTTTACCAGGGCATAAGAGAAAGATGAGGCAATTTTACTAAGAGGCAATTCCTCGCCTGCTGAGCAGATAAAGTCATATAATTCCAGCTGTTTGGGAGTTAGGTCAGGCATATCTTCGATTTTTTTTCTAATGACAAAATTAGCGATCTTCTTTTTTATTTTCTTATCGAAAGTTCTCTTGATTTCGATATACTCAGCAGCCTCAAGTTCTTCCAGCAGCAGATAAAAGCCAGAGCCAGAAAAGGATTTTTTAATTTTTTCTATTGGCGTCCAGAGTTGATCATCAAGAGATTTGAGTAAGTTAACTGCTTTAGGGCTAAGAGTGGCATGATCAATATTTTCAGAGAGCCTGATCTCTGTCTGGATGACTACATCGAGTGCACTGGGAAGCATGGCAAAAAGTGATATACCCAAAGGGGTGTGATAATATTCTGCGACCCATTCAGCGAGTTTGAGGATAGTTTCCGGCATTAAGCGGGAATGATCAACGATTTCGAGAATAGGAAGGTATTTGATCTCAGGTGATATTTGAGCTGTTTTTTGCCAGACTATGCCTGTGTAACTGGCATTTCGGACTTTGATAATTACTCGAGAACCCCTGATCAGTTCAATAGACGAAGAATAGGTTAGAGGCTTGTCAATCGCCAGAGGAAGGACAATATCATAATAGAACATTAAGGTCTTTGCAGATAATTCCGGGACAAAGTATATTGAATTTTGAAAGGAGCAGTGATCCGCCAGCGTTTGACAGCATCAATAGATTTATTAATGAACCCTTGCGAGAAACCTCTGCCGGCAGTAATATTATAATCAACTTCAATAATGCCGGAAGCATCTATGGTGATGATGAATTCAATTGAGCCATACTGCGGAATAACCATATTTTCATTATTATAGATATTATCTATCTGATATGCAAGATTTTGAATTTTAGTATCAATACTTCGCAGTTCCTGCTGAGAGCTGCTGGTTACGGGTACAAAATCGATCTGGTTTGGTGATTTGGGAGTTAATTCAGGGATCTGCATTTGGATATAGAGATTATAATCTGCTGGCTGAGCTGGTTTGAACTGGTTATTATCTTCCAGAGGAGTGATCATTCTATCATCACCGATGGAAGTATCCATTTTGAGATTAGAAAAGAGATCAAGGTCATTTAAGGCAGCAGTATTGAGCACGAGGGTAGTATCAGAAAGAGAGAAATTATCCAGTTCAGTAGCGTTTCCCGGAGCAGGAAGGGCTGCTGCCATTTGCTCTTTGGCTACTGGCTGATAAGTCATTATTTGAGGGTCCTGCTCAATGGAGAATAATTCTCTCTGGAAATAATATCTACCATGGCGTGGTTTATCCATTGGGAAACCAAACTCAGATTCATAATCAGACAAAGAAGCAGTCAGCAAAGCAAAATAAAGAATGAAAAAAGCGAAGAATATCTTTCTCATTTTGCCTCCCGATAGAGCATTTCATTTGAAGTTTTCAGTTTTTGATCCAGGTCAATATTTTCCTGATACCTTTCCAGTGAGATCACAGTGCGTCTTCTGGGAATGCAGAAATGATGAGCCGGTCGATTGAAATCACGCGGAGGTAGTGGTTTTATAGATTCCTGAGTAACACTTGAAGGTCTGGCTGGAATTACTGGTTCAATGGTATTCTGAGCAATAAGAGCTATGGTAATTGCTAAAATGATCAGTATTAAAAGGAGTTGCAGTTTTTTATTCATTATCAGCTCCTGAAATCTGGTTAAGCAGTTTATTTGCCTGTGCTGCAGCAAATGTGCCGGCATAAGTGATCTTGATCTCATTCAGAATATTTACCGCATCTTCTGTTTGATCCAGGGCAATATAATTCTGGGCAATATGGATAAGATTTTCTGATCTTTTGGCGCCGGAAGATGGTAATATCTGTTGGAATAGAGTAAGTGCTTTCTGATATTCACCAAGATTCTGATATGCTTCTGCCATCAGGAAACTGGCATTGAAAGCGAGTCTATGATCAGGATTTTTATCCACAAATTCTTTAAATCCTGAAATTGCTTCGGTATACTTATTATATCTAAAATCCATCAGAGCTTTTTTGTATTGGTATTGAGCAGGATCAGCAGCAACAGTAGTAGTGGGAATCCTGCGCGGATGGGTTTTAACAGGTCTGGTTGTTACTCTTTGAGCCTTGATTTCTGCTTCTCCTCCGGCAACTACACCTGCCAGATAATGATCAGGATATTCATCCACTATCTGCTGCCAGTATTGATCACGCTGAGGAATATTCCCCAATTTCTCTGAACATTGACCAAGCTTATAAAGAGAATTAACCGTTTTATTACCATCAAGGACAATTACTGCATGATAGGTATCAGCAGCATTCTGGAATTTACCTTCCTGGAAATAAGATTCTGCCAGCATGAATAACGCATCGTTAGCCAGAGGATGTTCAGGATATTTTTTGGTGATAGAAGCAAAGCCTTTTCGAGCAGATTTATACTTACCCTGCTTATATTTCTGGATGTAATTACGATATTTAAGAGTAATCTTTTGTTCTTTATCTGCCGGTACAGCAGCGGCTGCGAGAGCCTGTTCCTCCTGCTTGCTGATATTTGTGAAAGTGAGTTTGATCACTTCAGTGAGATAATGATCAGGATATTCATCAACCAGTCTGTTCCAGTATTCATAAGCTTTATGTTTTTTACCAAGAGCATTATAACAGTGACCCAGTCGCAGCAGTGCATCAGGAGTTTTATCACGGTCAAAATCTATCACCTTGGCAAGCATTTCCATTGCTTTACTTAGCTGCCCCATATTATAATAGCATTCGGCAGCATAATAAAGGGCATTATATGAGAGTTGGTGTCCGGGATATGAAGTTATGAATTTCATGAATTTTACCTGAGCAGAGTTGTAATCCCGATTTTGATATTCACCGTATATCTGGTTATATTCCTTTTCAATTTCTTCATTAGCATAGGAATCTTCTGCCATCAGCAGACTTTCATCCAGCATCACTATAGCACCACTGGCATCCCGAATGCCCCATTCATTAAGGCGGTTGAGCGCTTTGCGCGTCCAGAGATCAGTATAGCTGGCGTTATCATAAAACTGGTATAGCAGGTTCTGATAGAATCTGCCAGCAGCAATTTGAAATTCAAAAGAATAATCCTTTCCTTCAGCTATCACACGTCTTTTGAGTTCGCTTTTCAGATAATTATTATCTTCCAGTTCAGGACGATTTAGTTGTTTTGATTTGACCACAAAATTTCTTATCTGCAGATCAATTACTTCATAGGCATGATCATAGGCAGCGGCAATTGCCCATACAGCATGTGTATAATGGGGAGTATCAAGCTGATATTCAGAGCCCTGCAGCAGAAGTGCCATAATATTATTACGGTAATCATCACATTGCTGCATCAGCTTTCCAATCGTATTGTCCCCAGCAACCATATTTTCCTGCCAGCGTGTATCAGCAGAAATGGGTATTATTTCCTGAGCTGTTTGGAGCAGGAAAACATTTTCAATATTGCTGATCTCGAGTTTATAATTTTTATAATAATCGGCATAAGTAAGGTATTGATCAAAGAGCAGGTTATCTTCTGATAGATCAATTCTGAGGGAATCCACGTTGAGAGCAGTGGCAATCTGACGGAATTCTTCAATACCTTCTCTTGCAGATTCATATTCCTGCTTCTGGAATAGAGAATTAATGTTATCCTTGAGTTTTTTTAGTTTTCTGATACTGGTGCGGAAATTATCAGTATCACTGTAAGTAAGATTGAGATCAATGAGAGAATAATCTGGATAACTTTGGGTGAAATTCTCGGTGAGTTGAGCACACTTTTCGTTGTCCCCAATATCCTGATATATTCTGAGAGCATTCAGATAGATGCTTTCCGGTCTTTCTCTGCCCAGATCGTAAGACTTATATTCATCATGAAGCTGCAGGTATAATTCAGCAGATTGTTCCTTATCAATTAATTTATTTTCATAAATATCTATTATCTGCAATTTAACTCTGAAGGCTTCATTGGTACCCGGGAATCGGGATATGAAATCCTGTCTGAGAGCTATCGAACGCTGAAAGTCTTCCAGTTTATCAGCTTCCTGCCAGGTATTGGCATATACTGCTGCTGCCTGGTCCATATTTTCCCGTTCAGAGACCATAGTAAGCAATTCATTGACCTTTTTGTCATCACCCAGGTCTTCATATACATCTATCGCCCGATTAAGAAAGCTCAGGCTCTGCTCGGGATATATGGCTTCCAGTTCCAGAGAAAGTCTTAGAAATTCATCGGCAGCCTGGTTATATTTTTTTTGTTGAAGCAGGTTTTCTGCCTTTTGATTTATCACATAAATGATATTTTTATATACATCAGACTGGCTGTATCCGGTGGAAAACTGCATTGCATTACGTAAATAGCTTTCAGAGGAAACGTAATCCTGATCTTGCAGGGCAATTTCTGCTGATCTTCTGAAGGCATCTGATATCAGCTCATTATCAGACTGCAACTCAGTTACTTTGAGGTAATCCTGTGATGCTTCTATAAATCTGTCCTGCTGGAAAAGAAATTCTGCACGTTTAAACATAACCCGGGCAAGTTCGTTCTGATGCGTTTCCCAGGCTTCATCATTGCGTAATATATCTTCATATTGCCGAGAAGCGATGATATATAATGAATCCATATTACCGAGGTCAGATTTTGCTAAAGAAAGGGAGTCTATCTGGCTGATATCATAGAGTTTTTCATAGCAGAAAAAGATATTTTTCTCAAAATCAATTCTTTCTTCGTGCTCGGGATAAAACTGATCGTATTCCCTCAGATCCCGCAGAGCATAGTAATAATCATCTGGTTCATTAGTGGTTTGAGCCAGCTTCTGGCTCATGTAAACCAGATTTCGGCGGTACTGCTGCAGTTTTTGCAGATACTGGGAATTATCAAAGCCCTCATAACCGGAAAAATCACTTACCAGGCGTCGATATTTCAAATAATTATTCTTTTCAGATGAATCTAGAAAATCATTATATTTCAATGGCTCATCGAACTCAATAGCATTGCGGATTACATTAATGGACGGAAGGATGTTACTGGCTCTATTTTCTTTATACCAGGCAGATTGGGGGTTGAAGGTACGCCTGATTTCCTCGCGAATATCACTGATTTTCTGTGTGCTGCCTGCTATTCCACCAAAGATGTCAGGATATTTACGATAAATATCGATCTTGGCAGCAGCAGCTACTGGTGCAATTGCAGAAAGAGGGAACAGCTCCTGAAAAGTCTCATATAAGCCAATGGCAGCTTGGGGTTTATCATTTGCTAACAGCTGATCAGCTACGGCGATCATTACACGTTCCTGGTTTAACTTATTGGCTAAACCAGCCAGCCTTAGTTCCAGTCGGGCAGCCGTGATACTACTCTGTTCAAAGTCCAGATCATTATCACGCGAAAATGACCAGGCTAAATTTTTGATTGCTTCCTGGGCTAATACATCCTTGTTTCTGAGATCAGGAATACTATCAAGCTGATTAAGCAGAGCGAATTCTATTTCAGTAGCATCTTCTATTTCCTGCAGTGCAAATAATATCCAGGCTTTACCTGCCAGAGTGGGGAAATAAAAGGGAGAATCCTTTTTCTGCAATGCCAGATCATAATAGTCAACTGCACGCAGGTATGCAATCCTGCTTCTGGTATCTTCACCTATGGAATTATATATTTCTGCCAGTCTCCAGGCAGTTTCTGTATAATATGAAGATAAGGGATGCTCTTCCAGCAGTCTTTTATAGTATTTAATGGGTTCCTGAAAAGTTGTTTCGTTATAAAGCAGAGAATCAGGTATGAGCTGATAATTCTGCTCCAGCATCTGCCGGGCTTGACCATTTTGCAAAACTGCTGCCTGATAGCTATAGTATCCAATATTATAGAGAACCACATCTTTATAATTGAATTCTCGATTATATTGGATTACCTGCTTGTAATAAGAGATAATCTTCTGGGGATTATTACGATCAATTTCCGTACTAAGCTCAGCCAGGTTGAAATATAATTTATCAAGCTCATCAACAGCAGGATTTTCACTTATCATTCTTTGAATGCGATTATATACTTCCCGTTTGTATTCAATTTTATTATTGTATTGAAGATTGATCTGAGATTCAATATTCTGGGCTGTCAAAGCCTCTGCTATAAGCAATATTAAAAGCAGAATGATTTTACTATATTTATTCATTAGTTATTTGTTCCCTGAATTCTACATACTCTTCGTCCAGAAGTTTGGATTGACGATATAAAATATCCAGTAGAGTGTTTTCATACATCTGATTTTCATCTGAAAGTGATTCCACCATCGCGGTTATTGTATCAATATAATGATTTCGGATTTCATCCTGTGAGGCTGCAAAATTATCTACTTTATCAGCTAATTGGGGGGTTACATCCTGAGTAAACTTATCGATGAATTCTTGTTCGTTTTTCTCCAGTTCTTTATTATTATTCTCGATCAGGTTTCTTTTTTCTGCCAGAAGGTCTTCTTCTTCCTTACTATGCTCAGATTTGAAAGCCCAAACCTCCAGATCAGAGATGATCTCCAAGTTGCTACTGATCAGAGAATCAGCATTTTCGGCAACTTCAATAATATCAGGAGCGCTGTAATCAATTCCTAATCCCTTGATATCAAACCAGATATCTCTGATAAATGCCAGATACACCTTCTGTTCAGCAAGAAATTTTGCCAGTGTATATGATTCCGCGGATTTTTTTGATAGATTTTCAACATAGTTCACCATTTGCAGATATACTACAGAGGAATCCGTTCTGCTCATCTGGTAATTTTGGATTGAAGGTAACCTTTTCAGCATGGGGTTTCGAGAATAACGGACAAATGCTTCATAATTAGCCAAAGTGATAGTATAGGAAAAATATTCTTGTTCCAGTTGTTTCAGATACAATAAACTTTTGCTATCCACTCCTTCGCTGTAAGTTTCAATTTCTTCCCTGTTTTCCTGAAACTGATTTTCAAGATCATTTAATTGAGTGTCAATCTGATTTCTTCTTTCAGGACTCAGAGTTTCAGTAATCAGGTTATGCAGTAATGAGGAATAGTTTTCCAAAAGAGCATATTTCTTATTTAATGACAGCATCAGGTTATCATTTTTTTCAATGATCTCACGTAAATTTTCCCGACCACTCTCATAATTTCCCCGATCCTGTTCTGTAATAGCTGTGAAATATTTTGCAGTAACATAATAATTACTTTTTACTGGCTTTTCGGTAATCTTTTGATAATAATTTATCGCCTGAGTATATTCACCAAAATTTTTATATACTGTAGCTATCTCATATAAAATATCATCAGGGATGTCTTTCTGCAATTGAACGTACTGGTCATAAAGACTGATTGCTTCATTATTATCACCACTGATGGCATATAGCCTTGCCAGACTAAGATTAATGAAATTGAAATAGGGTGTTGAAGGGGGATATTGATATTTTAGAGTCAGAAAATCCGTGATTGCCTGATTTATATTACCATTTTGATATGTAAGCAATATTGACATGCAACGTGAGCGCAAACCATATTCTTCATCATTCGCCAAACGCCGGAAAACTGTACTGGCATCGTCTAATCTGCCTGTATTATAAAATGATTGACCCAGCCACCAGCGTTGCCGTGTGGTATTGATCCCTCGAAAGATAGGATAAACAGAGATATAGTCTTCCCAGATCTTGAGATTAAAATAAATTTCTTCTAAAAGCGATACAATTTCATTCCGGTGCTGGGGATCGACGTTATTTGTCAGGTTCTTTTCTAAAACACGTCTGGCTTTTTCATAATGTCCATCTTGAACATCCAGCCTTGCTTCATAATACTGCAATAATCTCTCGGGAAAATAATTTTTGATGTCCAGAGTAGAAATACCCTTATATATTCGCGTAATTTCCCACAGTTTTTTAACAGCCCTTTCAGTATCATCAGACTCAAATATTACATCAAGTTCAGCCAAATCTCGCTCAAAAATTTCTCTTATTGTTGAAAGCCTATTTTGCTCAAGTAGCGATTTTACTCTGTTTCTTTTATCTACAAGCTGCTGATAATAATCGACTTCATCATCCAATACAGCCAGATCAAATGACTCCTGGCGTATTTCTTCCAGAAGGGTGTTATTAGTGGCTTTTTGAGACCATAATATCTGGAATAGAACTATAAAAGTTATTAATAATAGGATCCTGAATTTCATCTATTCTTCTTCAAGCAGTCTTTTTAATCTTTCTAATTCTTCTTCAGTATTCTGCCTTTGCTTCTTTAAATCCTGCAGTTCTTCGAACATTGGCAGGTCTTCATAAACAGAATTATCCTCATCCGGCAAAACGTTTTCTATGATTACGCGCCTTTCTATCAAGGGAGATATCGTCTTATAGTAGCTGTAGTAATCCTGTCTGTCATTAACCTTCTGCTTTGAAAACCGGTCCAGAGTATAAACTATATTCAAACCAACATTTATGTTACCTTTATCAAGAACAAATTTAATGGCTTCTTCCATGCGGAAGACACTGAACTGATAAGTAAAATGTTTGGAATAGATATTCAATCCAGCATTGATATTTTCACCATCTATTTCGCTATATAAACTCAAAAACCTGGTAGGTTTGAAATCCGCACCAAAAAAGAAACCATTTAAATATTTAGCGATCTTACCTTCACCTTTAAATCTTCTTAATCCCCAGCCTAGATATCCAGATAACTCTATATATTCCAGTCCGGTAATATTGGAAACCATAATTGCTGTCTTAGAAAGAACTGCATAGGGTGAATTTTTGATCAGATCATCCTCACTGCCCACAAGACCTTCAGTATAACTATCATGGTTTTCGTTTTCTACAGAAGAAAATACATTAGTTATTCCAATTGCCAGCTGAGGTATTCTCTTTTTTTCTTTAAGAAGCTGCAACTTAAAATTCATATAGGGCACACCATAACTATTTAGTACAAATCCTACTTCACCGTAATCATATAAGCCTAAATTAATATTTGCAATAGCATTAAAGAATATATCGGGTGTCCCGTCATTATTAAAATTACTGACCCCTGGAGATAGTGCTACGCTAATTGTTGCCATCTGATGTGGTAGAATGTAAGCGTCGGGGATATTTATTTTATTACCCTGTAATGTATAAGGCATGGCAAATAATTGCGAACCTGTGATTATCAGAAAAAATATATATATCAGGACTTTCTTCATTTTTTATCTGTCTCCACATTTTTTTAAAGAAATAATTTCCTTATTCTCAAAGTCAAGCTATTTTTTATTACATGAATAAAAATATAAAGAAAACAAAAGGAGATAAAGGGGAAAAAACAGCTTTACGCTTTTTAAAAAAGCTGGGTTATAAAATTATTGAGCGTAATTTCCTCTGTAAAACAGGTGAAATCGACTTAATAGCATATGATCTTCAAAATAGAGAGCTTGTATTTATCGAAGTTCGCTATCGGAAAACAGGAATTGATGATGCCATTGCCAGTATCAATTATACTAAACAGCTTAAGATCATAAGAGCTGCCAGATATTATCTGCTAATTAATCCCGAATATTCTGATACATTTACACGCTTTGATGTAATCGCTTTATCTCATGATCCTAAAAATAAATGGATAATCAAACACATCCCAGATGCCTTCCGAACCTGAATTAATCCAGCAGCCTTTCATCAAAATCATTACCCAGATATTCCTTCCAGTTAAAATAAGTAGTTTCTCCATCGTCATCATCAGAGCTGTAGATTAATTTATAATCTCCGCTGGTAATCAAATCAATAAAGATATAGTTTGCAATTTTACTCATCCGGTATTTCCATATCTCATAGTTTTTTGTCACTCCTCTATTAAAATTTTGGTCTGGGCTGTCTATGATATCGGAAAACTCGTGTTCACCCAGATTGGTTGTCATTTTCCGTATTTCATAAGGCTTGCCATACTTGATATAAATCCTGCCCATATCTGTTGTCCAGCCTGGTTTAAAATGTGTAAAAAACTGATTTGCATAAAGTATCCGATTCCTTACAAGATCCAGAAATTCATTTTCATTCGTAGCTATATTAGGATCTTGCGAAAGCCAAAACTTATTCAGATAGTTAGATTTACCTTCAGTTGTCAAAGTCTTGAATACTTTCTTTTCATTAGTATTCATGAAATAACTTACCAATTTGATATCATCTTCCAGTTCAGGAAATAGTCTTATATTAGCAGATTTCCTTGATTTTACACAGAAATAATCCTCTACCTGTTCCTGTTTATAGGTGATTTTATCACGATAACTTATAATTAAACTGTAATATCCATCTTCATATCCTTCTATCAATATGCTATCATGGACACTGATTATATCTGCAATCTCACCGCTTAGTTCTTTCTTCATTGAATCTATCAGTGTATCACCGGATTTCACTAATATTTCCTGCTCCAGTTGATATTTACCGCTTTCATCTTCAAAGAGATTTCGTATCTGCTGAAAATATTCCAGATAACCGTTTTCTTCCCGAAAAGTGTGATTGGGTTTTACCTGATAAAGATAATTCCCCCGATGAAATTTCTCCAGATAGCCCGTTGTATCCTTTTTCACAAAGCTGCTTAATTCCAGATCACTAAGTAATCCATCAATATCAAGAGGGACAAAATCATATTCCCATAAATAAGAACTTTCAGTATGCACATCAACAAATTCCACTGATAATTGCAAATCATAATTACCCAAAGTCAAAATTATTTTATCCAGATACTGCTCATCACTGAATGCTTTTGTTGCCTCTCTGATAATCACTTTATTAGTAATAGAATCGGTTTTGATCAGTTTTTCTCCAGCCCTAACAGAGATATCCACAAATATTTCCGCTTCATAACCATACTGCTGCTTAATGAAATCCACAGCATTATAGGGAAAAGAATAATTAATTTCCACTAGAGTTTTGTTATCGGGTCCAAAAAAGCGATTACTATCAACATATACGCCTAATTGTCCCGCGAAAAGTATGCTACTTATCAGTAAAAAAAATCCTATTGTAAAATTTCTCATATTAACTCCTAACTCAATTCCAATTTGGGTAGTCTAACGGTAATTTCTACCAGTTCTTTTAAAAAAGTCTCTGTCAGCTTTATCTTTCGATTCGTTTTACAAAGCAAAGAACTGAATTCTTTCGTTTCAAGGTTTATTTCCAGAGTAATCGATTGTTCTGTATCTGAATTTGCTATTATCAGATTGCTTAATTCCTCATTGATCTTTTCTTCTTCAAGTTCAAGCTTCAAAACTCCCTTACATCCCTGAGGAAAGTTCTTTAGATCATAGATTTTGTCAGGTAATAATCTTGCTCCACCATTATCCTGTACCTGGACTGATCCTTCAATTAAATAGGCATTACCCTTGACGAATTTATTAATATGACGTCTGAAGTTATCTTTATACAAGCCTAATTCAAATTTCCCTGTTCTATCTTCCAATTCCAATATAGCATAGGGTTTGTTGTTTCTATTTGTTTTAGTAGATATGGAGTTTACAAGTCCAGCCATCATTACTCTATATGACACATAGCTTGCACCAGAAAGTAACGCAGCATCGTAATTAATTACCGAATTTATCAAATTCTTATATTTCTCCAGCGGATGCCCTGACCAGAAAAACCCCAATACTTCTTTTTCTTTTTGTAAAATTTCATTTGAACTCCATTCCGGCAATTCCGGAAGCTTTGGCATCACCTCCACCTCTTCATCCTCAGCAAAATCCTCAAATAGTGTCAATTGACCTCGCATCTTTTCCTGAAAAACTGATGCTGCAAATTCTATTGCCAGCTCCACTACACTATAATTCTGAGCTCTGTTTCCTTCCAGATCATCTAATGCACCAGCAGCTATCAGGCTTTCTATCACTGCTTTATTAACCGTTTTAGAATCCACACGGGTGACCAAATCCCAAATATCCTCATAGGCTCCGTTTTCTTCGCGCTCTTCAATGATCTTGCCTACTGCTGCCACTCCCACATTTTTAATACCTTTCAAACCATATAATATTCTTTTCCCTTGCACAGAGAATTCTACTTCACTTAAATTGATATTAGGTGGAATAACCTCAATATCCATTCTTCTGCAAACCTCTATCTGGCGTGGTATTTTTGCCGGATCCTTTTCTTCTGACATCAATGCCGCCATAAATTCCACTGGATAATGCGTCTTCAGATATGCCGTTTGATAGGCAATATAGGCATAACATGCTGCATGACTTTTATTAAAGGCATATTGTGCAAAATTCTCAAATTCAGACCAGATAAGCTTGATCTTATCAAGATTCACACCATTATCCTGTGAACCTTTTTCAAATTTTACATAAAGCTCTGCCATCTGCTTGGCTTTTTTCTTGCTCATCGCTTTACGCAGTAATCCCGCAGTAGCACTATCAAACTGGGCAAGATCTTTGGATACCTGCATTACCTGTTCCTGATAAACCAGAACTCCATAAGTTTCTTTAAGCGATTTCTCCATTGCTCGATGAGAATACATGATCTCTTCTTCACCGTGTTTGCGTTTGATATACTTATCTATGAACTGCATAGGTCCAGGTCTATATAGAGCCACCATAGCAATAATATCATCAAATCTGTTGGGTTTCAATTTTTTCAGATATTTCTTCATCCCATCAGATTCCAATTGAAACACTCCATCAGTTTCTGCTCTCGATAACAATTGATAAGTTTCTTCATCTTCAAGTTGCAGGTTTTCGATATCAAAAGTAATTTCATGGTTCTTCTTGATCAGATCAACTGTTTTGCGGATCAGCGTCAGCGTCTTCAAACCCAGAAAATCCATCTTAAGCATTTTTAAATGCTCCAGCCATTTACCTTCATACTGCACAAGTGTCGTCCGTTCGCCTTTGCCTTTTTTAGTACTCATTGCAAGCGGCACATAATTACTCAAATCATTAGGAGCGATCACAACTCCTGCAGCATGGATCCCGGTCTGACGAATCAAGCCTTCCAGCACCTTGCCTATCCGGTAAATACGAGTATAAACAGGATCACTATCAATTAATTGCCGCAGATCAGGATTTTCCTTATAAGCTTTTTCCAGCGTCATTTTTGCTTCAGCTGGTATTAATTTTGCTAATTTATTTGCCTCGGGGATAGGTACATCCAGCACTCGAGCAATGTCACGTACTACTGTTTTCGCTCCAAGGGTTCCGAATGTGATGATCTGACACACGCATTCACTGCCATATTTTTCATTTACATATTCAATTACACGCTCTCTGCCTTCGGAATCAAAATCTATATCAATATCGGGCATCTCTGCCCTGCTCAAATTCAGGAATCTTTCAAATAGTAAATTATATTTCAGGGGATCAAGCTGAGTTATTTCCAGTAAATAAGCCACAATACTTCCTGCTGCTGATCCTCTACCCGGTCCTACGGGAATGTTTTCTGCCCGAGCAACATTGATAAAATCTCTCACGATCAGAAAATAATCATTAAATCCCATCTTATTAATGATCTGCAGCTCATAATCCAAACGCTTCTGTATCTCCGGAGTTATTTCCTCATAGCGTCTTGGTATGGCATCATAACATAATGATTTCAAATATCCCTCTGAATCATCCTTATAATCAGGTGGTAACGGCATCTTAGGAAATAGAAATTGATCATAATCAAGTTTAAGGTCTACCTTTTCAGCAATTTTCACAGTGTTATCATAAGCCTGACCGAGTTCAGGAAAGAGCAACCGCATTTCTTCTTCATTTTTAAAATACAACTGGTCAGTACTATACCGCATCCGATTGATATCAGTTTCTTTTTTACCAGTCTGGATGCATAATAAAATGTCATGTGCTTCCCGATCTTCTTTATGCAGATAATGGCAGTCATTGGTCACCACCATTTCTGTATTGGTTTTCTCTGCCAGATCAATAAGTAAGGGCATGGCGGTCTGTTCTTTATCTATACCATGATCCTGCAGCTCAATATACAGATCATCTCCAAATATCTCTTTATATTCCAGCAGTGAATTATAAGCATCTTCTTCTCGACCCGCTATCAGTAATGAAGGAATTTCTCCTTTTATACAAGCCGTCAAACAGATTAAACCTTCATGATATTGGCGTAAAAGGCCCTTTGTTATCCTCGGTTTATGATAAAATCCATCCTGAAATGAGATTGTGCTTAACTTACAGAGGTTCTTATAGCCTTTATGATTTTTTGCCAGAAGTACCAGATGATGCCTGATCTGCTGCTTACTGTCTATATCGTCAAAATTTCCACGGATTATATAAGCTTCAATTCCAATGATAGGCTTGATACCTGCATTCTTACAGGATAGATAAAAATCTATTGCTCCAAACATATTGCCATGGTCGGTTATCGCCAGGGCTTTCATACCCATTTCCACAGCTAATTCAGTCATCCTGTCAACCCTGCAGGCTCCGTCTAACTTGCTGTATTGGGTATGGTTATGCAAATGTACAAATGCCATTATCTTTCCTTTTAGCGCTTTTTTATGTGTGAAATATTGTCTGCTTGCATATATTGTCAAAGAAAAACGAAATATTCTTTTTACTAATTATCTCATCTCTCAGTTATTATCAAACTTAGCCGTTATCTGAAGTTTTAAATATCAAAGAATCCGGTAATTTGATATTGAATAACTTAAAGGAATAATTCCAGTAATCCTCCTGACGGGTATAACGAAATTCTAATTGCCAGCAATGAAGTTCCCTAAGCAGCGTAAAGGTCTGGTTTACCATCTTTTTCTCGTTGATATCATAATAGTTACTGTAACTAAAATTCCAGTTCTTTGTCAATTGGGCTGTAAATGAGCTTTTAAAATTGCTCGTATAATCATGATTTTCATAACTGCTTTGAGTAAGCCGATAGCTGTGTGTAAAGCTTAGTGACCAGCTATTTTCTTCCTGCTGCAATTCAGCTATCTCTTCCAGGGTGGTAAATTCATCTTCAGCGTCCATACTCATGCTGTCTGCCAACATGAACTGATTACTCGTAAAGGGATTTGACTCAATCGGGAAATATTCTGCATAGCTGGCATTGCCACCTATCCGCAGCTTGGTGTTCACATTAAAATTCCAGTTACTCACTCCCCAATTCCACTTGGATATATCGCTGAACTGTAATTTTGTGTCATAAACATCCTGCGTAATACTGCCATAGGGCTCAATACTCAGATCAAACAATCCCAGCTTCAAGTTGTCCGGATTAAGATCTATAGAATGGGATAAACTGCTAAAGCCCTTCCCGTCATTATTACCTGTATTTTTATTCTCAAAATCATAACTGATCCCCGAAGATATTTTAAAAAAGTCATTGATAGTTTTTTCTTTCTTTTCCTCTGTTCCCCGCAATTTCAATTGCCAGGTATTACCTATTGAAAAACTTACTTTCTGCTGTTTATCACCTGATGATACAGAATATCCGCTTAGATTTTTCAAATATTCATTCTCAGAGAAATCCGGCTTATAAGAATAAGACACTCGCGGTGCTATGATATGCCGCACAGCTTTCAGATAGCCCCTATTAAAATTCCTGATACCATATAAACTGAAATTAAAGGAAGTACTTAGATTCCAGTCATGGCCCCAGCGACTGCTTCTGCCCAGCTCATCTTCATCGAGCCACACCAGATTCATCCCTGCCGATTGCGAATAATTAAGCCAACCCTTGTATTTATTGGAATAGCTAAATGAAGTAGTATGCTTCATTCCTGCATCATGTTTATTGATCGCTCCCAGGCTATCTTCTTTTTCTTTCCAGAATAAATCACTAAAATCTGCCGTCGAGTCTTTGATCACGCTTTTATAATTTGCTCTGAAACTGTAAGAACCATTAAACTTTGTATACCAGGCATCTTTATCAATTTTACTGTCTTCTCCCGTAAAATATTCATAAAGCGGACGTGAAGGACGTGACCAGGATACCTCAGGCAGAGTTATGGTCTTCAGTTTATAGCTCAATGTATCCACTATATTCCCGGCAGTATCACGTCTCACCAGGCTGCTTTCCAGCAGATCTGCAACCAGCTTGCCACTTAAGCTCAAAGTGCTCCCCAAAAGAGGTGTCTTAAATGAAATTGATGAGGTTACATCTTCAGCCAGACGATCATTGGCATCTTCCTCATTCTCCAGTATCTTTTCTGAACTCGTATAAGTGATATTGGCATCCAAACTGCTTGACCTGCCGATATTCTGATGATGCAATGACCGCAAATACCATTCATAAGTGCTTGAATACAAGCTGTATTGCCGCTTACGAAGCCTGAAAAGCATACTCCCGTTCAGCACATACCGCAACTTGTAATTAGCACTCAGCTTTGCTTCCCAGCCGGTTTTCTCATAAAGATTGCCGCCAAGTATCACATCAGCATATTCCTTCCAGGGGTAATAAAATGCCAGATCCCGCACATATTTGCCATCGCTGCTGTTATAACCCGGATAGGGAACTAGTATCCCCATCTGTCTTCCTTTTTTAACACTGAATATCCCATAGGGCAAAGCAAATATCGGCATGTGATTTACATAAAATACCACTGGTTTACCTACCACTTTGTCATTCTGATACATCCTCATTTTATTTGTTTTAATATAAAAGTGCGGATGCAATCCATCGCAGGTAGTAAATAACCCGTTATCAATATCATATGTCTTTTTATCTATCTTGCGGATCTCATCACCATAGTAATAACCCTGTTCAAATTTCGCTGCCCCATTATTGATCATACCCCACTGAGTTTCCAGATCATAAAATATCTCGTCCCCCAGCGCTATCTGGTTATTGTCTTTGAGCATGGAATTACCCAGGGTAAATGCCTGATTTTCCTTAACTTTCACCGTAATTGTATCAGCTGTAATACTTGAGGTATGATATTCAATATTAGCGTTGCCCATCAAACTGATGATCTGCTCATCTGTCCAATAGGCTCCTGAATCTGCTGCGTAAAATAATGAATCCATTAAACTAAAGCCAAGACTATCAGTCTGCAGGCTGTCTGACAGCAGACTATCGGCAGATATACGCTTAATTCTTACCTCTTCCTGCCCATAGGACAGAAAGACCAGAAAGCTGAGTATATATACAAGACTCAATAACTTTTTATTATGCTTCATTATCATAAACGTAATTTCATCAACTCTCACTCTCTGTCAAGCTCCACTCATAATATAATTAATATCACGGGCAGAAATATCACCGCCAGAAGTGTGGCGCTGGTAACCATCTCTGCTGCCAGATCACGATCAAGGTGTTCCAGATCAGAAAGCACCAGAGTATTAAATCCTACTGGCGCTGCAGCTATCAGCAAGATTATTTGAAGTTCAACTCCCTGCACACCCAATAACCAGGTGATTATCCAGCCTAAAATAAATCCTCCCGCACTACGCTGCAGAAGGGCTCCAAAAACCAAACGCCAGTGTTTGATCTTTAATTCAAAAAATATCCCCAACGCTGTCATCATTAATAATATCAGTCCCTTTGCCGCTATGTCCGTGATTTCATATACAAAAGCAGGTACCGGCAGATGAATCACATTTACTGCCAGACCCAGAAATATTCCCCATAAGGGGGGTAATCGTAATATCTTTTTGAAGGGAACTCTGCCTTCCCGATCATTACCAAAACGCATCGCCACCCAGTAAGAGAAGGTAAACACCAATGTTACGTGACAGATATCAAAGAGCAGCACCATCGCGGCACCTTCATCACCCCACTTAGCCTGGGCAAAAGGCAGCATCAAACTCGTATTCAATACAATAGTCGCCAACATATAAACTGTGTATTGTCTTGCTTCCACCCCGAGTTTTTTAAAATAAAGGCTCGTAATCAAAAAATTCCCTGTTATCACAAATAATGCGGTTATTATCGGATATATCCGGTCAATCCTCATCTCCATCCGACTAAAGGTTGCAAATCCTATTGCCGGAATACAAAGATAAAGCACTGCCCGTAAAAAAAGTGCTCCATCTTCTTTTTTAAATACCCCACCCCGCTTCAAACCATATCCAGCAATAAAGAATACCAGAATTGGCAATAATTTATTTATCAGCATTTTCTACCTCAAGTATTTATTTACATCCTTATTATTTACCACTAAAGATTAAGTCAATATTTATACTAATCTCAAGCATCCCAAACAAAACCTTTCGAATGGTTGCCAAACCTTCGAAATGGTTGATCAGCCAATATATTTTCACTAAAATTATTCCCAAACACTTGTATTATTCACATCAATTTACCAGCATTAAGGAGGAGCAACATAGAACTATCTAACATAAAAATGTCACTATGTGCTTTGTTGTTCCTCCTTAGAAGCACTTTGAGGATGATAGAAAATCTGGAAAGAGTGTAAAATAATATTATATAGCAAATTAGAGATGTAGTTAAAAATAATTTCTTAAAAAATCTAAATTTTTAGCTAAAAGTTGGTAAAATCTGATATATCCCATTAAAATGGCGATAAATGATTTATTATTCATATTTTATCAAGGTATACGTACTACTTTTATTGATAATTAGATGTTATAATTTTTTTACCGAATAGCATAACATTGATTTCTTTGCTCAAACGGTGACTGTATGTTTCCTGCTTAAAAAGCAATATTCGACAAATATGACCAATAAATAAAATAAGGCTTGACTCTCTTTTTCTAAATTTCCACTTTGTCTAGTTAGAAAGAAGGAGTAAAATATGATATTAAATTTTGGAGCAAAGAATTTCTTTTGTTTTCGTGAAGGAGTTGATATTTCATTTGAATTAGGTCAGAATTGCCCAAAAAATATTTCACAGGGAAATGCAGTAGCAAATGTTTTATGTGTAAAAGGAGCAAATGCTTCGGGTAAAACCAATGCACTTAAGATATTACCTACAATTTTCCAATTTTGTAAAAATTCATTTTCCCTAAAACCAGATGAGGAAATTAAAATTGAGACTTTCTTTAATAATAATCAGCCATCAGAATTTTATTTGGAATTCATTATCAAAGCCATAAAATATCGTTACGAGCTTAGTGTTACGAGAAAGAAAGTAATCTCAGAAAAGCTGTACAGAGTAAAAAAACGAGAAAGTTTGATAATTGAGCGAAAAAATAATCAATTTATCAAATGTATTGATGAGTATAAAGGACTTCAAATAATGAAATTACGGCCGAATGTATCCTTTGTAAGTTCGGCTCATCAGTACGGTATTACAAGTATTAATAATCTTTATAATTTTTTTTCACGCAATGTATCAAATGTCCACTATCTTGGTTTATCTGAAAATAAATTAGATCTTAATTTTGTATCTGAACTTTATTATTCAAATACTGATATTTTTGAATTTATCAAGGATATAATACGTAACTGTGACATGGGCATTGATGATATAGAAATTAAGAAACATACTGATATTGAAGGGAATCCGTTTTATTATCCTGTGTTTTATCACAAAGTGAAACAAAATAAATTCAATTTAACATTTTATAATCAATCAAGTGGAACTAGATCCTTATATTTAGATTTGGTTTTGTACTGGTATGCAATAATAAATGGTTCAGTTTTAGTTTTGGACGAATTTGATACGAATTTTCATCCCCATATACTACCTAAGCTCGTGGAACTATTTACTAACAGAGAGTTGAATTCAAACCAAGCTCAATTTATTTTCACAACTCATAATGGAGATATTATGGACGTGATGGGTAAATATAGAACTGTGTTCATTAATAAAGAAGATAATGAAAGTTATGGATACAGGCTTGATGAGATTTCTGGTGATATTATCAGAAATGACAGATCAGTCCTTCCTGCATATAACGCAGGCAAAATAGGTGGAGTTCCTCGAATATGAGTGGTTTTGGCAGCAGAAAGAAAGATAAATTTCTGCAATCAATTATTACATCAAGTTTGGATAATATAAAAGATAATATTGCCAGCCGCTGCAAATTCAATTTCAGTTTCATGGATTTCTCTCAATCTGCTGGACAGAATTTTGAAGCCTGGAAAGAAGATAAGTTAGTTAAATTAATGAATAAATTGCACGACTATTGCATGAAGCCTCTTGATTACTGGAAGAATCAAAGGGTTGGCTCTGGTGGTTTGCATGTATTTGAAATATATGACAAATTTCCTGTCCATTCTGATTTTATTCATCCCAAACACGTGCCACATGAGGTTTTATGGGCGAGATTCCGCCTGGAAAGTAAAACTCGTTTAATTGACTTTGTGATTCCTAAGGAATATAGAAACAAAGAACAAGGCAATTCAGGTTATCGTTTCGACTGTAATACTTTTTATATTGTATTTCTGGATAAGGATCACAGATTTTATCGCACTAAAAAATAAATATTCAGTATTAGTAAAAACTGGTTAAATTTAGGAAATCTGATAGATTTACGAAATAGTTATCAGTTTTTATTGCTTTTCATTATATCTAACTTTTGGTAATAATATAAATTATAATTAATTATACTGGTGCAGATTATATTCTTTATGATAAATCAGCTTAGCTGAGTTTTGGTCAGGCTTTAATTTTCTAACCTATTAGCTTTTTGAAATTATTGACATAGGGCAGGGGTATAGGGTGCAGTGATTAAGTTATCAGGTGTGGAGGATGACCTCCGGAGAGGATGAAATATCACACTGAAGGCAGTTATTGATCATTTTGAGGTAATTGGCAAAAACCTGCTGTGGAGTGCAGCAATATTCAGATTCCAAGTGGTCATATCTTCTGGAGATGGAGTGTATGATACCCATATTTTGTCCCCAGATGATAAGTTGCAGCTGTTTGGGTGTAAATTTAGAGATAATGGAGCCATCTTTTTTACCTAGTTCAATAGCCTTCAGCAAGAGATCAAGGTTTTCCTGGTGAATGCTTTCTGCTTCAATACCAAAGGAACTCTGTGATCTCT
>JAVCDJ010000271.1 GCA_030765845.1 Candidatus Stygibacter australis | reverse complement strand
TACACCTGGTCCCATCCGCTCAAATGACGCTTCTCTGGTAGTGTTGAAGATCACAGTTCCCATATTGTCCCACCAGCCGTCTTCACAGATCGTCACATTACCTGATAAATAATGTGTCATTCCCTGATCGCCATTATTCCAGCAGCCGTCTATAATATTGAGATCACCTACAATTATCATGTTTGATTGAGGTAAGAAATAATCTCCGGTTTGATCAATTGTCAGATTTTCAAAATCATAAGGATCACGGATTGCTTCCACGACCTGATTTGATTCACCATCAAAGATCACTGTTGACTGACCTCTGTTAAAGCTTTCCTGAAAAGTTATTTCATCATTATAGTCATACCAGTGTCTGCCAATATTAATGGTTGTATTCTCATCCAGTACATAACAATTTAGTCCTGCATCATCCTCGATGGTTATATCTCTATCCACATCCAGACTGCTGTCTGTGTGCATCATCAGAGTACCATCTGATATATGCAGGTTATTCAATACATGAACCGTATTTCCTTCCGGTATTTCAAGATAATAACCTGGCGTTAAATCTTTTAAGATAGTCAAATTATAAAAAGTCTCATCATTTAAGATCTCACCAGGTAGATAGTTAAAAAAGCGGACCATACTGTTAGTTTCCACAAATCCGGCAGCTCCATTCTCATTACTCCAGTTCTCACCCACCAGCACAAGTCCCTCATCAGCATCCAGTATTCCTTCAGCTCCAATATTGATAGACTTCCACACTGTTAACTGATTGCCATCGGTAGAAAGCTTTCCATCCAGAATCGTAAGATTCTCGTTTATTGTGATCGGGTCTGACATCTGGCAATTTCCTGTTGTTCCGCTTTTATTGATCACAACTTCATTAAACCAGTTATTTGCAGCGCAAATGATCTGGCAATTCAGTGAGCCTCCAAATTCGATGGTTCCCTCATCCTGATGAAATGTCCCAGGGTAAGGTGCTCGGAAACCCCATCCAATCGTCAAAGTCCCTCCTGACTGCAGAAAATCTGTATCTTCTCCAAACTGGATACCGTTATTGCTGATCTGCAAATTACCATCATTCAATATTACTTCCCCGGCAAAACTTTCATAACTACCCTCATAAGGCATATCAATGATGAAATTGCCTCCTTCGATCGTTAAACTGCCGGAAGTATATTGAGTGAAATTATCTGATATGGTGATATCTCCTCCATTCTGAGTAAGACTGCCCTGCATATAGAGGTTGTTTGTAGTAACTTCAGAGCCATTATCCATTATGAACTGTGAACCTGTATAAAGGTCTATCATTCCATCTACAGTCAAATCGTTTCCATTCAGATCAAAAGTGTTATCTGATAACACTTCCAGGTCTCCTGAAATTTGAACTGTGTTATTATTATAGCTATGCACTTGCGTAACGCCAGTTTCCTTATCGATTTTCACATCACCAAAACAGGCAGTTGTGGAATATGAGCTAATAGTTGTGCTGGCATTCCCATTAAAATACACCACATTGTCCGGTTCAAACTGGCAATTTATGCCATTATAGAACATCCAGTTGCCGCCCACATGAAATTCTCCGTTATATACTGTAGCATTAGAACCGTTATACCATCTTACATTATTATTTATGTAAATTCTGTCATCCTCGCTGTCCATATTCAAGCCACCATAAAAACTTAGATCATCTCCTATGGTCAGGGATATATCATTTATCTGAATAAAGCCGCTATCAACAATCAGATCTTGATCAATAGTGGTATCATTATCGAAGATAACCCGGTTTAAACGGTCTCTTTCTTCATCTTCACGTGTGCTTGATCCTTTATTCACCCGTAAATTACGAAAACTGCTACCGGGATTATTATAGCAATGTGCAGTTCCTCCACCATACAGCTCAATCTGACCACCTGCCGGATAAAAACCGTTTTCTTCAACCTTGAAATCTCCACTGGTTCGAATAGTTCCTCCAGTGATGATATCAGTAAGCTCATGACCCGTTTCTGAAATAAAAATCCCGTTATCCTTAAAATCAAGGACTCCACCCTCCATAAAAAGGGTAATTCCCCTCGTATATGCCCATTCACTGGGCCAGGGATAACCTCCATGGATATTGAAAGTACCATCATAGATCCAGATATTCGCATCCAGGTCCACATATTCAAAACTGCTTGTTCCCTGATGCAGATCAATGCTTCCTCCATCCAGAATATAATTTCCCTTCACACGAACATCTGCTATATCATTAGCTGTAAAACTGCCACCATTTACCCTGATCGTACCTGACGTATAATTATAGCTTTCACAGTTTAGTACATCTCCATTTGAGATGATCAGCTCCCCTCCATAAGGCTTATCAAGTTCTACATTCACAAAATCAGATTCATTTACATACTGATTACCTTCTCCATTAAAAATCACGGTTGAACCAAATGTGTTAATTTCTCCACTTGTATTATACCAGCCGCCAGTGACTTCAATGGTATCTAAGTATATATTCAATTCCCCATAATTGAGCATCGTATGAAGCCTGATATGAGTTGCTCCACTCAGACTTAGAGAGGCATTATCATCAACATATATCTCACAAAACTCGCTGGCTGGATTAGACCACATTTGACAATCAGACTCCATGAAATTCAAAGAACCAACTTCAAAAATGATTGTTCCACTTAAGCTCAAAAGACCATTATGAACTTCTACAGGAGCTTCTGTGAGTACCCTGAACGTTGTTGGTGGTAACACAAACAAACTGTTTACTTCCAGTTCTTCACTGGACTCTTCATCAAAAACAACTTCAGATGTCTCTGTTTTGTATAAACGCAGATCTTCAACATAAAAATCATCCGTATTGATCAGAATATAACTATCCTGTGTTCCAACAAAAATGATGTCGCTTTCAGTCAGGTTGATATAAGAACCTTCATCTGCTGTCCAGTCATTGTAAACATTTATGTTCATTGAGCCTGTATCAGTCAAATGCGAGCCATCAAACCAGTGAACATTACCAAGACAATCTAATGAACCTGATCCTGATGCTATTTGGATATTGCCATGAATTTCCGTTGTTCCGTAGATTCTCATTGTGCCTTCTCCAGAGATTTCAATATGCGCATCATCAGAAACCACGAGGTTCCCACAGTCAACAGATGATACTATCTCCGGATGATAGCCATATTCATCTGGTGAAGGTATAAGTACATCAGTGTTTGCATCAGGCACTACACCGTTTGCCCAGTTCTCACTATCATACCAGTTGCTGCTTATGCTGCCATCCCATGCACCAGGTCCCCCAATATTGATCCGGAATTCTGCTGAGCTTTCATTCAATGCCCAGACGCAAACGCCGTAATAATCTGCTTGAGTTATTGTTATAGTAATCGATTCATCCTGCCCGGATCCATGATTTGTACTGCTTGTGAGTAACTCACTTATGTCTTTATAATAATAACCCGGGGTTGAACCAAATATTCCCAGATCAAGATTTGCTGATCCTGATAATACATCAAGCGTAATAGTATATACTGAGGGAGTTAGATAAACATCCCAGATCTCACACACATCACCGGCTGGCCATGTTTCCTGCGGATTCATTCCTTGCGAAAGATTCTCTCCCGCTTCACCTTCCATCTCCACCATTGCCATATCAGATGTTGTTTCATTATCATAATGTGCTACTCGCAATCCCCTTTCCGGAGAAGGGGCATGATTTCCATCGATGGCAATCAAATTTACTGTTCCGGTAGAGTGCTGTGAACCTTTGATCACCTGGCTGAAATCACTATCATTAAATAATGCCAATCCCCAGTTATCGCTAACTTCATCAGACCTTACTCCCACTACTCCCCAATTTGCTTCATTATGATCAAACCAGAAGAAATCAGGGTCACTTGTGGTAGCCTCTCTATCATCATACGTAAGCTCATCAAAACTGCCCCCGGGATGAATTTCAAAATCTCCATAACTGCCGTCAGCACCAATCAATGTACCATTCAGATCATATAACTCTATCCAGATCCGGCATTTCTCAGAATCTATATTATTAGGAATCTGCCACCAGTAGTAGCCTGTATTGGGAAGGTCTTCTGCTATTAACATCAGGTCTGTATCATCACTGTCTTTATTTATTATTATTGTCACAGTCCCATTATAGGCATTCCCCATATCAGACAGCCAGTGAATTTCACATATATCATTACCTTCATAACTTTCACCTGGAGTTCCATTTCCATACTGAAAATATCGCAAATCCCCGTGAGGATACTGCAAATTAAATGCATTGCCGAAATCACCATCTGGCCAGATTGCGAAAGAACCATCTATTATCGATTTGCTGATCCAGTCTATTGAGCCTACATTGGGATCATGTATTGCTATTTCATTGTTAGCTTCGCAATAACCCATAGCTGTCACAAAATGATTCTCATTGATCCAGATCATGATCGGTAAACCGTCATCAACGAAATCTCGTATATTATTGAAATACCAGGTCGTACCATGATCATCATAATATGTCCCGGTAAATTCATAGTCATGATACCCATTGGCAACTCCACATGTTCCGGGAACCATATTATCACAGTAAGTACTACCCGAACCATCTGTTTCCATCTCATCTGCCAGTTCATAAGATGTGTTTGGAATATGATAATCAAAATGATGCCATTGTACACTGTCTGGCACGTCATCCCACTCAGTATAATGCCAGTCAACCAGATTGGAGTAATTCTCATAAGTATTTATGGAATTATAATCGAACCAGGCAAGCAGCATTGATGCTGCCGTTGGTCCGCAACCATGATGCCATGAATAAAATGGCATGTATTCATGATTTTCAAGTAATACTTGTGTTCGTGTCAGTTCCCGTTCTCCACTTTCAAAAGCTGCCCATTCATCAGAGAAATCCTCCTGATCGCAGAAAAAATTGAATGTTGCTGCAAATTCAAAGAACTCAGCCTCATCCAGTACTTTCGGTGGCGGCAATACGCGTATAAATTTTCTTTCACTGCCATTGCTGACACAATACCACACATTAGCAGTTGTAAGGTAATAAACTCTCTCCAATTTGTAGCCAATGCCAACCTCTTTTTCTGCTATTATCCGCAATTTATCTCCCAATAAATATTCATGAGAAAGTGTCTCTGAATGTTCCAGAACCACGGGCATATCACGGCGTGCACTCAATAGCATGGTGCAAAATCCCTTATTCGCTGACAGGTCCGGTTCATCAGGAAATCTATCTCCCTGATAGAAATTATAACGGTATGCCACAATCTCTTCATCACTATAGTAATATGGTATAACCCTGCCGGTTGTCACATCTCCCCATAGTGCTTCTGCATTCCTCACAGCTATATCTTCAATTACATCCGCCGGTACAATGTCATTATTAGAAAATAATGCCGATACCACAAAAAGTAAAACCAAAAAAATCATAGAGTTTTTCATAACTCCCTCCAGTTTATTTTTAATCTATTACTTATTTTTCCCTGATTGATCCCTACTCACACTTTTAGGTATCAATTGCGCAAGTTCCATAATAATATTAATCCATTATACTGAAAATTTGATATCCTGAATTCGTTCAAAATCTGGCTCATAATTCGATGTTCTGTCCTTCTTTTTAATAAGTTTCTGGAGCAAATAATTGATCTATTCCTAACTTCCCTCTCGCTTCGTCTAGTTTCACATCAAGAGATTAATCTTAAAATGCTTTTCCCAGGCTGTTAAAGTTTCTGTTAACATTTGATAATATTATGTATAATATTTATGTAGTTCAGGCATGATGTTTTTCTTTATCTCTTTATCCCTTACCCGTATGTGACAAAATAGTACTAATCACTCCAAAGCTGTCAAATAATATCTTATCATTAACAGTTTAGCCTTGCTGGAGACTACTCAAATTTCTTTGTGCATCTTTCCTGAATAAGTGATACACCAAACCGTTGCTCGCAGTATGAGCAAACCTGCTTACCGTGCCGTAGCCTTCTGTAAGTACTCCATATCTTAAGTGACGTAGTAGGCGTAGGATGGTGTGTCTGCCCTGAGTGAGATTTATTGTTAGATTTTCTGTGATTAATTTTGTCCTACTTTATCTATGTTAATTCGTGTGTTCAGGTGCGTCACGAAGTGGTGTACCTCTAGCTGGTGAAAGTCCAGTCCGGTTAATTTTCTGTTCAGCCGGAAGTGAAAAAGATGACTATCTCCAGTAATGGAATAGTCAAAGCTCTTTGAATCGGTAAGTAAGCCGTAGCGAAAGCGAACGGGTTTAGCTTCGTTAAACCTTGCAGTCGGTGAGTCTGTCTGATAAGATGTAACCTGTAATCTGGTAGGAAGAAACAGAAATAAGCACTACCAGGGGCTGTCGGAGTTATAACTGATGGCGTGCTTGCAAAAGGAGGTATGCTAAACGTGAGAGAGCCTTTATGTTAAGGTCGGCAACCTTAATGAATTCCTATAAGTGTAAACGAAATGGAAAACAGGCGTAAAGGCAGTCGGAGATGCTCGTAGTAGTGATGATCGGTGAGACAACATAACTCATCAGGAGCGAAGGGGCATTACTTCAAAGAAATTTATAAGACAAGGGAGAAT
>JAVCDJ010000270.1 GCA_030765845.1 Candidatus Stygibacter australis | reverse complement strand
TATTTTTAGCGAAAAAGACGCATTTGATGATCAACTCACGCATAATGTGCCAAAATAGCAGAAATTAAATATAATCATCGACAAGACAACTCACAAATCCCCTCATAACAGCAATTTAAGAAAAAATACAATTTCCCTCAGCCTTTAGAACAGAAAATAGGATGAACAACAAAGCACGTAGTGACATTTTTTTGTTAGATAGTTCTATGTTGTTCTTCCTTAAGGATGGTAATAGTACAGTAGTTCTGCTGAGAATTCTATGATTTTTGGGGAAATTTGTAGGGGATATAGGACATATAGGTCGTATAGAACTTATATGACCTATAGGTTTTTGATGAAGCAGATTATCTTGACGGGTGAGACTGAATGCAGTTAATATCATCTTAAGAATGAAACGGGAGATAATATGCAGGTTGTGGGGCGGATATTCAAATATGTGCTTTTATTATTCTTAATTATTTTCTTTATAAATATTATCGGTCAATATAAAACTATTTTCAGTGAGTTGAATTTCAGTGATTATATAAATGTGCTCATTTCGGGAGTGATATTTGTGATCTTATATCTATCAATTCTCTATAAATGGATGGATTTTTGGGAGACATTTGCCCATGAGCTAACGCATCTGATATTTGCCTTAATAACCTTCAATCGGATAGAGAGTTTTAATGCCACTAAGAATGGAGGAGCAGTAAGCTATAAGGGAAACAGCAACTGGCTGACGAGTTTAAGTCCGTATTTCTTTCCACTTTATACGGCACTATTTATGATAATATCATTATTTATTGACCAGCGATATCAGGTATATTTTGATCATCTGATAGTTATTTCATACTTATTTTTTATTATTACCCTGGTGCAGCAATTTTCATATCAGCAGACCGATATTGTAAAAAGTGGTTATATTTTCAGCACCGTATTTCTGATCATAATGAATGGACTTGTATTGCTTTTTATAGTATATTTTCTGGGAGATAATCTTCATGGATTTTTTAAGGTACTGGAAAAGGGGACAGCCTTTGAAAATAATTACTTGACTCTAAGCAGGTTATGGAGAAATTTTTAATAAGCAGAAATTAATCGTAAACAGGCGGGACAAAAACGATGAAGAAAGAAACTTTTAAGACAGAAGACGGTAAGATTATCTTACGTGTATCGGCTGATGGAAATCTGGCGGAACTGCGGATAGAGGAAGATGCTTCTCTTGTGAGTGAGAAGGCAATAGCTGACTTGCTGGCAGAGGCAGAGATCAAATATGGATTTGAGAATGCCCGTGCAGATGCAGAAGCAAAGGGAATAAAGCGAGAGCCAGGAGTATATTTTCCGGTAGCCATAGCTGATGACACATCCTTTGAACCTGAAGTAGAAATACTGGTGGAACCTTTAGACTGTTTATTGTCCCAACGGTTATATTCCTTAAATGATCTTTCACGGGTTCGCTTCATCACAGCAGGAGAGAAACTTGCAAAAGTATCTACAGGTACAGGAGCTGTGCAGAGCAAGAATATATTTGACCGAAAGATAAGAGACCTGGCAGCGGATAAGAACTTTCTGGACACATTTTTGGGTGAGAACGTAGATTTTGATACGCGTCGGAATCTGATAGTTGCCATTTGTGATGGCTATGCGCTGGTTGAAAATGGGAAGAAGATCAGTATTATTGATAATATTTTCCTGCAGCAGGATATCGTGGAGACCGGCTATGAAGTGAAAACGAGCCTTACTTTGGAAGGGAGCATATTTAAGAGCGATCTGGTGGTGAATGGTAATCTAAATGTGGCAGGCAAGATAGAGGATTGCAGTGCAAAAGGAGTGGTTGTAGCAGGAAATTTACTGGCAGAGAGCTGTGAGGATTCGCTATTGATCTGCAAAGGCGATCTGGAATTTCGGGAGAAACTGCAAAATTGTGAGGTTTTTTGTAATGGTAATGTGAAGGGGGCTGTGGGTAGTGAGATCTCTGGAGGTAATATCCAGGCTGGGATTTCGGTAAGTAGTGATCTGATAGGCAGTGAAGATAAGGAAAAAACAATAGTTGAAGTGAGTATTGCACCATTTATCAAGGGAATGATGATCCAGCTCAGCCAGGAATTGAGAAAGAAGGACTGGGATCCATCAGAACCGTATCAGGATGACCCTTTGGTGAAGGAGCTTAGTCAGCTTGAGATCAAATTCTCAAAAGTTATCCCTGATTTCCTGAGCCATAATCGTGAGCAGAATAAAATTATAAGTCATGAAGGATTCAATCCTGGAGTATCTTTGAGAATATTTAATTTGAGCTGGAAGATTGATACGGGCACAGATGAGACGGAGTTTGCCCTGGTGCAATGATCAGGGGAAAAAATCATATAAAGAATTATTTTGACAAATATGGGGCAGCTAAAAAAGTCTTTCAGGAAATTCGAGTGTGTAAAAACGAGTTTCCCTAAAAAGCGTGAAAGGAGCGACATTAAATGAGCGTAAAAGCAGTTTTAGGTTGTATGTATGGCGATGAGGCAAAAGCTAAGATGGTTGATTTTCTGGCAGAATCAGCAGATATTGTGGTCAGGTTTCAGGGGGGTAGTAATGCAGGCCATACAATCAAACACGATGGTAGGAAATTCGTATTACACTTGATCCCATCGGGGATATTGTATCCGGGTAAGAAGTGTGTTATTGGTAGTGGAGTGGTGGTCGACCCACTTGAACTACTTGCAGAGATGTCTGAACTGGAAGTGGAAGGTATTGAATTTAAGGGCAGGTTTTTTATTGATCCCAGGGCAGCAGTAATCCTTAAATGGCACAGACAGCTTGATAATCAGGGAGAAAAGAAACTGGGTTCAGCAAAAATTGGCACAACTGGTAAGGGGATTGGACCTGGTTATGCAGATGCAATTTCGAGAGTGGGAATCAGGTTCGCTGATCTATTACATCCGGATTACCTGGAGCAAAGATTACTTTCACTGGCAATATTTCATAATATAGATGAAGAGGAAGCAGAGGCGATGAAGGTGGAATTGCTGGAAGCAGCAGAGAAATTGAAACCCTATATTACTCAAATACCTTATATGCTTGCCAAAGCTCAGGAAGATAATCAAAATATATTGTTTGAAGGTGCTCAAGGAACGCTTTTGGATGTGACATTTGGTACTTACCCTTATGTGACTTCTTCGCATGTATCCGCTGGTGGTATTTCTGCTGGCAGCGGGATCAGCCCAGGCTCAATTGATGATATTATTGGTGTTTTCAAGAGTTATTATACGAGAGTGGGAGAGGGACCATTTCCCACAGAACTTAATAATGAAATCGGAGAATTGATCAGGAAACGCGGAAATGAATATGGAGCAACTACCGGCAGACCCAGACGTTGTGGCTGGTTTGATGCTGTAAGTTCCAGATATTCAGTAATTTTAAATGGTGTAACCAGCGGAGCATTAACATTATTAGATGTCTTAAGCGGGTTTAAGACTCTGAATATCTGCGTTGCTTATAGAATAAATGGAAATAGAGTAACAGAATTTCCAGCTCATGTTTCAGAATTTGAGGAATTAGAAGCCGAATATCTGGAATTGCCGGGCTGGGATGAGGATATATCCAAAATACTTAATTACAGTGATTTGCCAGAGCAGGCAAGAAATTATGTTGAGACAATTGAGAACCTTCTCTCGATCAAGATAAAATATATCTCCGTAGGTGCTGAGCGTAATCAGACGATAATCCGTTATTAGCTGAAAAATATAGCTTGACAGAGAGAGATAGGCTAAGGAATTTACAACTTCATAGTTTATAGGTAATTAGCAGAAAAAGAAGATAGAAAAGACAGAAGGAGATGGCATGAAGAGAACTTATCAGCCACATAACAGAAAACGAGTGAATAAGCATGGTTTCCGCGCCAGAATGGCAACGAAGAGCGGCAGAAAGATATTGTCTCGTCGTCGTGCAAAAGGAAGAACACGTTTAACTGTAAGCGATTAATGCGCTTTATAAGATCGACAAGAGAGTACCATGAGGTGTATGCAAAACATGAACGACGTCATGGAACTCTCTTTCTTTTTCTTAGGCGAAAAACAGAAGACAGTGAAGAGAGAGCGGTAGGAATAGTAGTAAGCAGAAAAGTGGGAAAAGCGGTATGGCGTAACAAAGTGAAGCGTCGAGTGAGAGCTTATCTAAGGGAACATCCCGAGCAATTGCCCCTCGGGAAACTGGTAATCATAGCAAAGGAATCATCTGGAACATCTGATTGGGCAGGAATATCAAAGGATTTAGGCAGGAATTTACAGGCATTCGAAGAATGAAATTTTTAAATGAGTTGATGATTGGTATAATCAGAATATATCGTCGATATATATCACCGATATTACCTTCGAGTTGCCGTTACGAGCCAACATGTAGTGTTTATTCACAGCAGGCATTTCAGAAATATAATTTTTTGAAGGCATTATATTTATCGACCAGCCGAATTTTGCGATGTCACCCATTTCATCCCGGAGGTTATGATCCGCTTCCCTGATCTGCAATAACTGATCAGGAGTGAATTAATGGACAAGAGAACAATATGGGCTTTTATCCTGATACTAGCAGTATTCTGGATAAGCAGTGAATTTATTTGGAAGCCATCAAGTGCAGCTGCACAGCGAGGAATTGAGTCAGCAAGTCCAGCGCAGCCAGAAGTTGAGAATGCATCTCAGCCAGTATTACCTGATGACTATAATCCCACCCAGCCAGCCCCTCTGGAAGAAACGAATCTGCAGGAAGAAATCGAATCTGATATTGACCTTAATGAATCAATAATTCTTGAGAATGAGAAGGTCAGGATAAGTTTTTCTAATAAGGGTGCAGTGATAAATTCTATTGAGCTTAAGGATTATTTTCTTCAAGATAAGGAAACCCGCGTAGAGATGTTAAGAGAAAATGGTAATCTTATGGGGATAGATTATGCCGATCTGACAGGAAATCAGCTTAGTGGTGTTCCTCAAATGTATGATTGGGATAAGCAGGATAAGTCAACAGTGACTTTCACCGGCAGTGGAAGTTTTGGCACAATCCAAAAAACATTCAGGTTGAAAGATGATTATCGGATGGAGATGGGATTATCAGTATCGAGCAATCAGGAACAATTTGATTATGTTTTTAAGTTCGATGATGGCATTGCAGATACTGAGCGATATCTTAAGCGCAAGAAGCAGAATTATCAATTGATCTTTGAAGTAGATAACAAGATAGAACGGCTTACTTTACAGAAACTGAGCAAGAATCAGGAAGTAAATGGCAAAATTGACTGGGCTGCAATGCGGTCAAAGTTCTTTGTTATCGGGATCATGAAAGATGAATTGAGTAGTTTATTTCATGTGTTTGCTTATAACAATAACGATTCACCAGCATTCAGAATGTATGGCAGAAGTCCTAAGCCGGTACTTGAGTCACATTATGAAATTTATTTGGGACCGGTTATAGCTGATAAAATGGATGCAATGGGTGAAGGATTTGGTTCGGCATATTATGCGGGCAACGGGATATTCTTTGGTCAGGGATTTATCAAACCGATCAGTAGATTATTCAGTTGGGTGTTCAAGCAGTTCCATAAGGTGATACCTAATTTTGGTCTGTGTTTAATAGTGTTTTCAATTCTGATAAAGATTATTCTTTATCCACTCACTCATAAGAGTTTTGAAAGCAGTACAAAAATGCAGAAGATCCAACCGCAAATATCAGTATTGCGCGAACAGTACAAAAGTGATCCTCAAAAAATGAATAAGGAAATGCAGAAGATATACAAGGAACATGGAGTAAGTCCACTGGGAGGGTGTTTACCTGTATTATTCCAGATGCCGGTCTTTTTTGCCCTATATCCTGTGATCAGATATTCCATTGACTTGCGTCAAGCTGGATTTCTCTGGTTAAAAGACCTCTCAGAACCTGACCCGTATCTGATCCTGCCGATTTTAATGGCAATATTCATGTTTTTGCAGCAATATATGATGCAGCCCAAGAAATCAGTATTAGCAGAGATGAGTGATCAGCAGAAGGCACAATTGCAAAGTCAGAAAATGATGATGTATGTTATGCCTTTGATGATGTTCTTTTTATTTAAGTCATTTCCATCAGGACTTGTACTTTACTGGACAGTATTCAACATAATGTCAATGTTACAGCAACGGACAATACGCAGAAAATTTAGTTAATAAGGGAAAAATTTATGAAGACAATTCAACGAGAAGGAAAGTCCACGTCAGCAGTAATCAGTGGATTTATGAAGGAATTTAATCTTCAACTGGAAGATTTCAAATTCGAGGTAGTAGATGAAGGGAAGAAAGGTTTTCTGGGACTATTTTCATCTCAGCCGACCGTGATCAAATTTGTGCTTTCAGATATCTGTGATTCAATTAAGAATTACACTATGGGAGTTCTTAAACAGATGAATGTAGATTTTGAGAGTGTAAAAGTAGAGGAAAAGAGCAATACTTTTTATGTGGAAGTTTGCGGAGTAAAGGAAGCAGGATTTTTAATTGGTAAAGAAGCCAGAATATTGGATGCACTTCAGCATCTCGTAAATCAAATGATCAATAAGCAGGAGCGAAAATCAATGCATCTTGATATGGATGTTGATGGTTATCGTGAACGTAAGAATCAGCAGTTAATAGAGAAAATGAAGGTTGTTTGTGAACGGGTTAAAAAGACGGAGCGGAGCTATACATTTGAGCCAATGAATGCAACCAGAAGGAAAATCATTCATCAGCATATTGAAAAAGAACCAAAGTTGCAGACCATGACCATCGGTCGCGGTGAAGCAAAGCGAGTGGTAGTTTCTGTGGTTGGTAAAAAACCAATACCCAATACTTCACAATCTCGCAATAATCGGCGTCCGGTAAGAAATAATAAACCAAATAGAGCCTGATATTAATTGACAATACAGGCAGCTAATTGATAAGAAGTACCCGATGTGTATGCATCGGGTATCTTTATATATCTGAGGAGAATAATATGCAGCGATATGATCTACAGCACTTAAAGGTTAGAATCCCAGTTCCAGTTTTCGGTATTGGATGCGGTGTGTTGGGGATGAGTACCAGCAAGGTAACTATTGAATTGGGAAAATGGGCATCAATCCTGCTGAGAGCACTTGAATATCGCGGTTATGATTCCACTGGGGCAGTTTTTCAGGATGATAAAAAGAACATCAGATTGATGAAAGATGTGGGAGCACCAAGTATACTTGTGAAGACCCTGGGAATAGAAGAAGAGCAGGGACAGATATTTTGTGGTCAGGTACGCTGGGCAACCTTTGGAGACGTTAATCAGAAAAATGCGCAACCACACTGGGTAACCTGTAAGCAGGAATTGTATGGAGCCCATAATGGCAATATCACGAATTGTCAGGAACTCAAGAAATTCCTCTTATCAGAAGGTCATAACGTGGAAAGCGATAATGATGGTGAAATGCTTGTTCACACGATAGAGCATTATTTTGATAATGAATTGAACAGATATACTCTTGATAAGCAGCAGGACATAGATTTTAGAAGGATATGTCTTCGAAAAGCAATCGTACTGGCATCTAAGCGTATGGTAGGCAGTTATGCTGCTGTGATAGTAGATCCTTTCACGGAATACAGTTATGCCATCAAAGCAGGCAGTAGTCTCTATTTTGGGATTGGCGAAAGGGATGACAATAGTTTTTGTCTGGCTTCATCTGATCTGACTGCAGTACTTAAATTCACCAAAATGCTGGTAAATATGCGCGAAGGTGAATTTATTGAATATCATAAGGATCAATATCAGGCTTATGCTTTCAGGGATCTACGTGTAAAAAGACCCAATCTGCCGGACGAAATGTTCAAAGCAGGTGATGCGATAGAAAAGGAACCGGTAAGATCACGATTGAGGGCAGAGGATACAGAATTACAAGCGCAATATAATTATTTTATGGAGCAGGAGATACACGCGGAGGTGGAAACTACTGGTAAGCTTGTTAAGCTCTTTCAGGGTGGCTCAAATACCTCTCACTTTATGCTTGATTTTATCCGTAATGCTCAGTTATTTGATGAATTATCTGATTTAAGAAATCAGATAACCAAAGAAGATATATTAGAAAATCAGCAGAAGATTTTCAGTGAATATATCAATTCTTCCCGGGGAGAAGATTTTTATAAAAGAGCAATTGAGCAGTATCCCAAAATCTATGCTGAACTATTCAAAGAGAAGTTTGACCGTAAATATTTCTTTTCCGGAGATAAAAACGTATTTCTGGAACTGATGGGCAGGGACTTTGACAAACGTAAGCAGTTACTGGCAAAAGCGCTTGATTCAATAGCAGAAGAAATTGACGTTCAGGAATTTGACCAGGAAGTTAATAGTTTCCTGAAGCTTGTGGAGAATACAATTAAGAAGAAGGGCAGCATTTATACAATTGCCTGCGGTACATCGTTCCATGCTACAAAAGTGGCTGGACTTTTCTTTAATGATATTGCCAGACAAGCGATAATACCAGTACTTCCAGGAGATTACCGGGGACAATATTCCTATAGCCTCAGGGATAATGATGTGATCATTGGCGTTTCACAGAGTGGTGAGACCAAAGATCTGATCGATATCTTTAATGATGTGGAAAGGTCAGGTAAAAAGGTTAAGCTGGTTGTTCTGGTAAATAATATCAATTCAACTCTGGGACAGGAAAAGAGTGATATCTCTATACCAATTTTCTGTGGGCCTGAGATGGCAGTTCCAGCCACAAAGAGTTTTATGAACCAGATCGTATTATTTTATTATCTGGCGATCAAAGTTGCTTTCATGAAGCTGGAGAAATTCCCGGAACTTATGAAAGATGTTTCCAGAAAGGATATTGAAAAAAGACTCAGTACTATCAGCAGAATTCCTCAATTGATAGCTGACACTATCCAGACAACCCAGGAACAGATCGAATTTGTGGCAAGTAAGGTATATCTTGAACCGTCCATGCACATCCTGGCAACTAAGATGACAGGTGTTGCCAAGGAAGGTGCCCTTAAGATCAGAGAAACCGTACTTAGCCATACTGAAGGCGGGGAAGCCTCGGAATTTAAACATGGACCAAATACTATTTTGGGAAAAAATACCGTATATGGCGTTAAAAACGTGAAAGCCCTGATCAAGGAAATGACCAGACGTCTGGAAAATTTATATCGTGAAGCTATAAAAAGGAATATTACGACGGATGAAGTTATCAAGATGAACAATAATCTCCCATCCTATCTTTTCAAAAGAATTGATCCCTATAATCTGAGTGAGGAAGCTAATCTGCTGATCAAAGATTATGATAGTGAACATGACATATTTGATAGTCTTTACCGTGATTATCCGCTTATTTATATCACTGGTCCTGATCTGCGAGATGTGAATCTCACTATTTCACAGATCAATACGCATAAGATACGCGGGGCAGACACCTTTGTGATCGCAGAAGAAAATGATGCTCTTATGGAAAATGCCAGATCCAATCCTCATGATGCAGGTTATTATGGCTGGGGTTATATCCCCCTGCCCAGGACAGGAGATGCTATTATGACTGCTTTTTCAGCAAGTGTGGTATTGCAGATACTGGCGCTTAAGATGAGTATCAGGAAAATGGAATATCTAAAGAGAATTGGAATTATTGATCATGGTGTGCATCCTGATGTGCCCAAAAACGTATCAAAATCAATTACAGTGGATTAGACTATTATGAAGTATCGAATTGGAACAGGTTATGATGTACATCGGCTGGAAACTGGCAGGGATTTATTTCTGGGGGGAGTAAAAATACCCTTTGAAAAAGGTCTGGCAGGACACTCTGATGCTGATGTGCTGATCCATGCTATCATTGATGCAATCCTGGGCGCACTTGCCAAAGGTGATATTGGCATGATATTTCCCGACAATGACCATGAGTTCAAAGATATTGACAGCAGAATATTATTACGCAAAGTATATGATATTATGATCAAATGCAAATATCAGATAAATAATCTTGATGCAACTATCTGTGCTCAGCGTCCCAAACTAAGACCGTACATTGATGATATGCGCTCCAATCTGGCTGCTGATCTGCAAACTAGTATAGATAATATCTCCGTGAAAGCCACTACTGAAGAAGGATTAGGAATATCTGGCAGTGAAGCAGGTATGACAGCCCAGGCGATTGTGATGCTGGTTAGTGAGGATTGATGCAAAAACCTGAATTACTTGTTCCTGCAGGCAATATAGAAGCCTTTTATGCGGCAATGGAAGCAGGAGCAGATGCTCTGTATCTGGGATTAAGACGCTTTAATGCCCGGGAACGTGCCAGCAATTTCACGGTTTCTCAACTGAGATCAATAGTTGAAGAAGCTGGGGCAAAAAACATAAAAATCTATGTTACTTTAAATACAATTATCAAAAACAGCGAACTAACTGAGCTATTTGATGTGCTATTGACCTTAGAAAAATTGCAGGTTGATGCCATTATAATTCAGGATCTGGGTGTTTATCACCTGGCAAAGAACTATTTTCCCAGGCTCAAGCTTCATGCCAGCACTCAAATGGGAAATCATAACTCGCTGGGTGCAGATTATTGCGGGAAACTGGGTTTGGAAAGGGTGATACTGGCAAGAGAACTCACTTTTAATGAGCTGCAGGAGATCAAAAAGAAAACCAGTATTGAGTTAGAGTTTTTTATCCATGGAGCGCTTTGTTATTCATTTTCCGGGATGTGCCTTTTTTCCAGCTATCTGGGAGGAATGAGTGCAAACCGGGGAAATTGCCGTCAACCCTGCCGCAGAAAATATCTGCAGGATGGAAATGAAAGTTATTTTTTTAATCTTAAAGATAACCAGCAGACAACCCAACTCAAGAAACTGATCAAGCTGGGCATAAGCTCCTTTAAGATCGAAGGCAGGATGAAACCAGCTGAATATGTATATCAGGCAGCGAAGGCATATCGTCTACTTATTGATGGAGAAGGTGATCCCAGTGAAAGCAAACAAATGCTTGAGCATGATATGGGTCGTGAGAAAACAGCCTATTTTATGGGTGGAAACATCAAAGATGCTATCTCTGAATTGCCCTATACCGGAATATATGCCGGGGAAGTGATCTCCTCCCGTCCACAGGCGATCATCAAAGCAGAGCATAATATCCAGGCTGGAGATCGATTGCGCATACTCTCATCTGATGGGCGTGACAGCAAAGCCATCAAAATAAAAGCTATCTCTAAGGCGGGAGAGAATTATACCATAACAGACCCGGAAATAAAATGTTCTAAAGGTGACAAAGTTTTCCTTGTCGGTCTCAAAAGTAGAAGATTCCCTAATAAACTGCAAAATGAGATGAAAGCCAGTATTTATAAATTCTCCTCAAAGCGCCGGCAGGACATTCTCAATAGATTATTATATGGCAAACCAGCTGCCAGAGAAGAATTATTCGTCAGGATAAATGAAATAAAATGGCTCAGAAAGCTGTTTCTGGATAAAATTGATAAACTCATCCTGAATCTTGGTATGCAAGAAATGAAAGCATTTAAACTCAATACTCCCTTTCTGAAAAATATCTCAGATAAATTGATAATTCAATTACCACGTTTCATCTCGGAAAATGATATTGCCTTTTATCAAAAAGAGATCAAAAGATTATTTGAAGCCGGCATCAGCCAGTTCATGCTTAGTCACGTGAGTCAAAAACTGCTTTTTGACCCGCAATCCAAAATCAGGCTGTTCACCAGTGAAAATGTGTATGTGCTCAATGATGCAGCAGCAGCATTTTTGCAAAATGAGCATATATCAAACTGGGTTTATCCTCTGGAAAATGACTTCCCGAACTTGATTTCCGGCAAAGATCATCGAGGTATCGTTCCCCTGCTATATTATCCTGAGCTTTTTTATTCACGGATGCCGGTGGCACTCAATGATGATGACTTGTTCAGTGATCAGCGTCAGAATTTTCGTAAGCAGGTTAGAGATGGCATCACGGTCATCCTGCCAGAGCATCCCGTATCATTACTGCAATTTCATAAAAGACTTCTTGATAAGGGATTCAGACGCTTCCTGATTGATTTCTCATGGTATAATCCTTCCTCAAATATTTTTAATCGGGTTTATAAGAATTTTCAAAACTCTGCTCCGGAACAGCCAGCGACAAATTTCAATTTCAAAGCAGGACTTAAATGAAAAAAACTATTATAATACTAAGTTTAATAATAACTGTTTTCCTCTTTGCTGAACCGATTACGATCATGGCTCCAGATAATCCAAGTTCATTACCACTGCTGATTGCAGCAGACAACATTCCTGATCTGGAAGTGAAGCTGTTCACCAATCATGCCCAGGCTCATTCTTTATTTCTATCTGGCAAAGTTCCCTTGCTGATGACAGGATATGCTGTAGGCGAAAGCTTTGCCCAAAGAGGAGTTCCCATCAAGATGATCGCTTCCTGGGTTTCTGGTTTAAATTATCTGGTTACAGCAGATTCACTATATGACAGCTTTCTTGATCTCAAGGGACAAAAGCTGTATTTCCCTTTTCAAGGCAGTCCCATAGAAAAGATGTCACTCTGGCTGGCTGAGCAGGAGGGTGTTGATATTGATAATGATCTGGAAATTGGCTATCTGCCTTTTGAATCCATGCTGCAATTAATGCGCCAGGGCAAGATAGCAAATGCCGTGATGCCTGTATCCTCTGCGCTGCAGATCGTGGATGACAGTAAATTCTTCTTCTCTTTTGATCTCAATGATAAGTGGTTTCAAATAACCGGTTCAGATTTTTATCCTCAGGTGTGTTTGTTTTCCAATCCAGATGCTGATGTAGATGAATTTATCCCGGAGCTCATTAAAGAATTGCAAAAGGCATGCCAGATGATAGAGCAGGATCCTGAAAAAGCTCAATCCCTGGCAGGAGGAAGACTCAGTTATAATCCCAGTGTCATCATGCGCTCTCTGGAGCTGCAAACTTTTAAATTAATTTCAGGCAAAGAACTGCAAATTGCCATGGAGCACTATTTTGAAAAAAGCGGAATCGCCAAGCCTCCTCCAGCTTTTTATCGGGCTGATTAAAAATAACTTCACTGGCTTCATTGTTTTTATCGCTATCTGGCTGCTGCTTTCACTGATTTTCCCTGACTATATTATTCCCGATCCCTGGCAGGTCATCTCAAAAGCAGGTAAATTGATTGATGCAGATTTTCTTCATCACCTGCAATTAACCATGTTTCGTTTACTCACCGGTTTTGTTATCGCTTTTCTTGTTGCTTCTGCCCTTGGTATTATTGCTTATATCATGTCAGTTTTTGAATATGCAGAAAACATCCTCTCACTATTTCAGGTGATTCCCGGCACCATACTGGCAATTATTTTCCTGATAATTTTCGGAGTGGGAGACAAAGTGCCCATTGCCATGATCATCGCCATGTCTATTCCCATTATGGCAATCAATACTTCCACAGGGCTGAGGGGTGTGAACCGAGAACAGCAGGAAGTGGTATATGTGTTTGGCGGCAGTATGCCCCAAGTGATCCGTTATGTCTATATCCCTGCTTTGATACCAGTATTTCGCAGTAACTTTCTGATCGGTACAGGACTTGCCCTCAAGGTGATAGTACTTGGTGAATATATTGGTTGCGAAGACGGTATTGGTTTTCTACTCAATAATGCCAGAATTCTCTTTCAGATGGAAAAGGTATTTTTCTATCTGCTGATCATCATGCTGATCGCACTCATTTTCCACATCATAATCAATCTCGTCTTTGTAGAACTTTTCCGCAGATATATAGATTAGAAAACTAAATTTCGTAAACGCAGTTAACTATGTTAACCATGTTCACAGTGTTTACAATAACATTCCCCAAAAATAAATACCCCAGCCATGAGCATGACTGGGGTACATTCTATAGGGAGGGAAATTTATTTCAATAATAACATTTTGTTTGTCTGCTGGATATTATCAGCCTGCATTTTATAGAAGTAAACACCAGAAGATACAGATTGATTATTGCTATCCAAACCATTCCAGATAACATCATAATGTCCTGGCTGCTGGAGATCATTAACCAGAGTTTTCACAAGCTGTCCACGAACATTGTAAATCTGCAGTTTAACCTGAGCAGGATCACTTATCTGGAAGCTGATAGTAGTTTCCGGATTGAAAGGATTGGGATGACAACCAAGAAGTTTGGTAACTTCCGGGATCACATCCTGATCTTCATCAGTGAAAACAACTTCAAGTGTAACCGGCAGGTGTACATCAGCATAGATATCTTCTGAGCTGATCACGATATCACAAAGATAAGTACCTTCTTCGAGATCTGTAGCATCTATAGAAATCATAACCGGGTCAGTTTCATTACTGTTCAGGGCACCATTTTGCAGGTCAAGAGCTATCCATGAAAGAGGATAGGTGAGTTCCAGTATGCCATAGGCTTCATGAGGTTCATATCCATATCCATCACCAAAAATGGAGTAATCAAGCTGCATCACACCAGTGAAGTTCTCACTGATAGTAACGTCTACATTGGCAGAAACGAATTCACCGCTTCTAAGCACGCCATAACCAGCCTGGGTAACACCAAACCAGTTCAACAGTGCACCATTACCAACGGTTTCATCCCATTCCAGAACGCGGTCATTGGTAATATAAAAATTATTTGCATCTTCCACAACAACACCTTCAGGGAATTGTATGGATAAGCCTTGCACCCATTCATTATCCTCACTGTTATTATAAATGGTGAAAGACCAGGTAGTAGTTTCACCTGGTTCGAATATAGTAGTAGAATTGGTAATATAGCACTCTTCAACATTTCTGGTAGTAGGATTTTCGGTTCTAACTGAATAGAGAATAGTGCCACCACCAATATTGCTGAGTTCTATAGGTTCTTCTAAAATGGAATACTGATCAGCTTCCAGATTTAACATAATCGGATCAACATGAAGAACCGGAGGAGCAGGAGTTCCTATTGGAGGGAAGATAATGTAATCAACCCAGGCGCAATCATCACCTGATGAAGTTCCACCATCTTTTTGATAATCCCATTTGAGAGTGTGAGAGCCATAGCGAACATAATAGCTTTCTTCACTCCAGTCCACATTACCACTCCATTCGTCCATTAATTCATCATCAATATAGAAGCGGAGGTAATCAAAGCCATTTTCAGACGATATCATTTTGAAGAAGCTGAGAGTAGCATCAGAGAGGAAATCTACTTCCATAACCAGAGCAGAGTTTTGATTATCCATCACGTCTCCGGAGCAGGCACTATATTCACCTTCTTGATGTTCTGTATCGATCATCCAATCTTCATCTCCTTCGAAAGTCCAGTCAAAACTGGAAAAGTCACCAGATTCAAAGTCCTCGGAAGTGATGCCGATAGAAGTGCGGAAGTCTCTGTTAATAGAATAATTACTTGCATCTACAGAATAATTTAATACTATTTGAGTACCCACGTGCATTGAGCTGTCTGCAGTGATTGTGTATATAGCATTAACCGGTTCATCGACGGCTATTTCACCTAAGGGGTATGAATAATTATCAATAGTGATATCCAGATTTGAGCAGAAAATAGAACTGATGGCATCAGGACTTAAAGAATGACCCTGATTCTCTGTAGTTATGATGAAATCTATGGTCTCACCAGCATCAAAAATCCCGTCACCATTACCAAACTCAAGATCATCTATCAGATAACCAGAAGCCACTAATTGCGGGGCATTGAAATCCATTGAGAAATAAGAGGTCCAGTATTCGTTATTGGTATCTGTGACATTCAGAGTGAAGAGTACACGATGCTGATCAGGTATATCATCAGCAATAGCCAATTCGAATGCATCCTGCATAGTCCAGAGAGTATCACCAGGCACCATGCCGACCAGACTTTCCGGTTCTGTGATATCTATATAATCATCTTCGCATGATATAGTGGCAACCACATCAATACCTTCGTCATTTCCAATATTTTCAAAAGTGAGATCAAGCAGGATAGTTTCATCATAATCAGCCTGTCCATTATCATTACCTGCTGTATCATCTACTTCGACATCATTATATACAATATATGCTCCATCAGGAGGAATGATCAAAACAGAAGTGTCATAACGGTAAAAATTCTGCTTTGTGATCACTATATCCATCGTATTCATGGGCATTTGGGGTTCCACAGTTATAGTTTGTGGCTCGCCAATACCCACTGCAGTAGCAAGAATTTCACCATCAATGCTAAGACAGATGAGTGCTCCAACATCTACAGAAACAGTAAAGAAATTTGCTCCAGAAACCAGGACAGGATCGTGCATTACAGTCAGATCTTGAGGAACTTCGGAATATAAGCGTGTAAATGCGTCACCGTGATGATGAAAGAGGTTATAGGTAACTTCCTTATTATCTGTATTATAGGGCCAGTCACTCTGCTGCAGGAAATATTTTCCATACCCATTTGCGAAGCAGGGAAGAAGCATTTCTTCTCCTTCTTCACCATAATCTGGCATGAAATTGGGCCACATATAGTCGTACATACCCCAGGTGTAGGTATCATTAACAAATGAATAAGAAACTTCTGATGCAGCAATTAAACCTAATGCACCCTGAGAGTGACGATGAAAAGCTTCCGTGAAACATTCCTGGCCCCAGTTGTATTTACCAGTGAGGCAATTGATTGAGAAAACAAAAGTCAGATCTTCGTTTTCCAGAGCATTAAGATTATTATTTGAGTAGGAAGGTTCTCCCCAGCCGTCTTCGCCACCATGATCACGATGCTGGATCATGAAGCAGCCATTATTGATATCCTGATTGACGCGGGTTGCATTTGCTCCCCAGTCAGTGATAACATTAGGAGTTGCTGGGATGTAGCCTAATCCGTTTGGTCCAAAATAATTTACTACAGTAGCAGTATTTGTGGCTGTTGACCACACCGTGCCTGGAGTACCAGCATAAATAGCATATTCCCGGATAGGTTCTTTGCCCAGTTCATTTGCCCAGAAACCGTAAACCGCTTCGGAGCAGAGGATAAACCAGCGTTCTGTCTGCCAGCCACCAGCGGAAACAGGATTATCATAGAAACCAGGATTAGTGGGAGGATTAACCTCATAATCAAGTGCTTTATTGATCATGGTTTCCAGCTCATCAACGTTTCTGGCTGTTATTCTGGCATGTGCCATATCTGGCATGTCATTATTATTTACATCAGCATAGATCAGATCAGAAACACAATAATTATTCCACATAGGTGACGTTATTGTAGCGCCAGCAGAGCCGTAATCTCCCAGAAGCAGGAAAGCTACTGGTGGAATATCCCAGTCATTATAAGCATCATTAATATAGTTTTGGATCGCAGTGTAAGTATTGGCACCAATATCTGAAGTAGTAACCACACCACTGCGGATACCCTGCTTATTACGGAAAACAGCAATTGTATCTGCCCAGGTGATGAAATCTCCATCATCAGGACAAATGATCAAATATTCATAATCAAGGGTTCTATGCTGACTTTGACGATTAAAATCCACTTCAGCCAGACTTTCGTGATTGATAAAAAAAGAAGTGTTGATCGGTTCCCACCAGCGACTGCGAAGTCTGTCTTCACCAAAATGTCCATTACCACCAGTAAATGTAATCTCCAGTTTAATATCACGGACTACCAGTAATTCCTGAGTAACCGGATTATACCTGAATGTATTTATCGCAATCGGCATACAATCTACACCGCGAACAAGATCATTATCACCGATTACAAGTTGATCGGCAGGATAATAACTGCTGCTTTCATATATAACAGAATCAATTGGATATTCCAGACCATCTTCTGTTTCCAGAGGAATCCGTGGTGCGGGTGCTATATCCAGACCTGTAAACGTTTCGGTTCTATAATCCACTATCTTTACACTTGCCCTGGCACCCTGAGGTAGAGCAATGTAAGTGGAAATATTAGGAACATCGGGTCTTCCCTCAGCTCCAGGAAGCAATTTTCCTGCTACCACGATCTGATCCCAGACCTTACCATTAATTTCAATATCACTGATATCAAATCCCTTCAATGAATAGCTTAATTCCACACCAGCAGGGCTTTGAGATGTGACGTTCAATCCCTCATCGTATAACAATCCGTCAAATTGGACCTGCTTCCCATTTAAGCTAAGCAGCAAAGCTACAAAACAAAATATAATAAAAATCCTACGCATCTATCCTCCTAAGATATAATTTTCATCACTTCTTATGGAGCATGATTTGTTCCAATTATGTCTAAAACAAGAGACTTTATAATGATTTGACTATTTTTCTCAGATAATATTTATTCTCCAAAATAAAGGAGGCAATATGAATGAAAATATCATTGAGATCCATCCCATAGGAGAAGTGATAATTGATAAGAATGGTTACCTGTTGAAAATCAAATCCGAATACATCTCCGGTTTGACTGAAATTGAAGGTTTCAGTTATCTGCAGGTTTTCTGGTGGTGTCATTATAATGACAATCAATCAGCTCGAAGTACTTTAAACTGCAAAACTCCCTATAAAGCTGCTCCAGATAATATTGGTGTGTTTGCCACAAGATCACCCCATAGACCTAATCCCATAGCTCTCACAGCAGTGAAAGTGCTGGTTGTCGATCACGAAAATGGTATAATCAGGGTTGCATATATTGATGCAGAAAATGGCACTCCGATTATCGATATCAAGCCTTATCACCCGTCATGTGACCGCATTAGAAACGTATCAGTTCCAGATTGGTGCAGTTCCTGGCCCCAATGGTATGAAGATTCAGCTACGTTTGACTGGGGATCAGTGTTCAGATTTTAGCTGGCGGATATTTAATTCGTGAACCTGGGGTACAGCTGGTTGCAGGGATGAGTTCAGGCAGGAGGAGATGGGGATCTGCTCTGCTAACTGCTTGCTGGTGAGTTGCTGTGATTTGTGTTTATTAACTTCCGCGGTTAGATTTCTCAGGTAAGTGAGGTCAGAGTGGATTTTGGCAGTGCCCTGCAGAGGGAAGCCGTGTCCACTGTAGATGATATTAATATCGAGAGCAAGAAGCTTTTCCATGCTGACTATCAAATCCTGGGCACTTCCCCAAAAAAAGTAGGGGAGACTGTATTTGCCAACAGCATTATTTAAGATCGTATCGCCAGAGATGAGAGCTTTTTCAGAGGGGAGATAGAGGCAGATGCTGTCAGGTGAATGTCCGGGGGTGGAGAGCAGGATAATATCATCCAATATATATTCATCAGTAAAAGTTATTTCCGGTTTAGTAAGTCGTCCGTGGTTAATTGGTTTATTCCGCCTGGGTTTGATCATTGCTCTTTCACTGATAATTGTATCCCAGTAATCTTTTTGGTTGATCTGGGTTGTATTCTGTTTTTTAAGATAACGATTACCCAGGCAGTGATCACTGTGGAAGTGGGTGTTTATCTGGTACTTTACAGGTTTATTATATGATTCAGCGAGGTCAGCGAGTTTTTGGCTATCACCTGGCAGCAGCAGACTATCGATGACGATCAGATATTCCGGATAGTGAATGATATAGGCATTCACATCGAGGGTTTTTGCCCTGATTTGAACTATTCTACCAGTTTGAGTTACTTCAGAGATCATAGTAACAGGTAATAGTTCAATACATCTTTAGCAATTGACTGTGCTGCTTTAGCCATAATTCAGCTTCATCTGTACGGGGATATATTTGACGCAGTTCCTTTTTATAGATTTCTCCATGATTGGGATGTCGCGTGTGAAGCAGTTCATGAAATATCAGATATTCAATTACGAAATCTGGAGCTATCATGAGCTTCCAGTTCAAAGAGATATTACCTTTTGAGCTGCAGGAACCCCAGACAGTTTTTTGTCCTCTGATAAATACTTTGTTTAAGCTAAATCCATATTCCCTAGCAATCTCAAAAACTCTTGGTTTCAGATATGTTTTTGCCATGGACTGATATATTTGATCATAGTATAAATTTATTTTAATTCCAAAACCAGCAATCAATTTGCGATTTTCGTGATCAATTTCTACGCCATCTAATAAGAGGAAATTATATTCAATATTATATTCCTTACCCATAAAAACGAATATATCGGGATTGATCTCTATCAATGATGCCTGGTGAGTAAGGAGTTTATGATGTTTAAGAATCCAGTTAAGTTTCTTCTTCAGTACTTGATCAATTCTACTTTCAGTAGTATGGATTGGGGCAGTAACCCGCAGTTCACCAGCAGTTATAAACCGCAGATTTATATTCTTAACTTTTTTTCGTTTAATGATCAGATCAAGCCCTGCAAGCTTAATTTCGTCTCTAATCATTTATCCAGCAGGTCTTCCTTTAATTTTGGTAAGGCAGTATCATCACCCAGCCAGATGGAGAATACTGCTCTTCTAAAATCAGAATTCTCTATTGTGCCCAGAACTACTTTATTTTTGATCACCTGCACACCGGTTTCCGGCAGGTAAACTATATCATAAACATCACCTTTTTTAGCTGGTTCATTAAAAAGGGCATTAAATCTGGAAGTTTCAATGGCAAATTCCTGCAAAGCACCAGTATTGGCAAAACCTTCATTCCAGGCAGTGATCAGTTTTTCCTGATCAACTTTTTTATAAATAAAGTGCATACGAATAGCAATCGCCTCATCAGAAGCCAGTATCTCTTCGGATGAATTGCTTTTTTGAGGAAGATATAATCCACAGGCATATACCTTAATTATCACTTTCTTACGTAATCCTGCTCCGTTCAGTGTCAAATCTTCATTCCCGATTTCGAGTTTATCAGGCAATATCACTCCACCGACCTTCATAGCAAAAACTGGCAATGCCATGATCACAACAAGCAAAATAATCATCATCTTTTTCATTTTAGTTCTCCCTTATATAAATGAAATTCTACCACATATCAATATCAGCAAAACCTATTGATATCCCAATCCTTAATCCGTCCAGAGTAGTATCAGGACCTTCTTCCATAACTTCGTCAGCGATCTGCCAGTCACCAGTTCCAATAGGCATCATATATGAGGCATGGAGACCAATAGAAGTTGCGCGATAGACAGCATCCCACGAAATACCAAAATTCATCATAAGATTCTGCTTTGTGGCAGAAAACACATAGGGTATTCCCTGATCAACTGCCTGAACCCAGGAATTATCAACGCTGGTCATTGAATAGGTAAGATTTCCCAGACCGATCCCTACCCAGGGGGTAAGTGCAGTATAATAATTGGAATAGAGCACATATCCCAGATCAAAGAAGGCAGCATTAGCTGAAGTTTGGTACATGTAAATTCCATCAGTATGACTGCCATTACTGATCAGATAGCCTTCTGCTCCCAGTGCCACATTATCTGTTAGAAAAAGGTATTGAGCTCCATAATTGATAAATGTTTCCGGATATGTGACTTCAAAATTAAATTCGATCTCATCGTTTAAGGTGCTGAGATCCATACTTTGAGTGGCGATTGAGAGTCTGCCCATTGAGCCATGAACCCCTTTCCAGCCAAAAAGACCACCATTTGCATAGACCAGTGATACTGACATAATCAAAGCCAGAATAAAAAATAATTTAGTTATGTTCATCTAATTAACCTCCCGGATAACGGAATTAAACCAGTAATTCCGAAACTAAGACATAGTAAAGATTAGTAACAAAGATATATCCGTCAAATAATTTATGCTTTTCCTTGACTTTAAGTCCAATTAATTTTTCTTAAGTGAAAAGATATCAAGGAGGATATTGAAATGAAAAAAAGTCTTATTATACTGATAGTGATCGTTGTAATAATATTGGGAGTATATAGTTGGGTGAAGGGAAACTATAATCGTATGGTGGTAATGGATGAGAATGTTAAAGAGAAATGGAGTCAGGTAGAAAATGTATATCAGCGCAGAATGGATTTGATCCCCAATCTGGTTAATACCGTGAAAGGCTATGCGGAACATGAACAGGAAACATTCACTCAGGTTACCGAAGCCAGGGCAAAAGTTGGAGGAATGGTAAATATAGATGAAAGCGTATTAAATGATCCAGCTATGTTTGCCAAGTTCCAGCAGGCACAAAGCCAGTTAGGCAGTGCCTTACAGCGTTTGATGGTGGTACAGGAGCAATATCCTGATCTTAAGGCTAATCAGAACTTCCTGCAATTGCAAAGTCAACTGGAAGGCACAGAAAACAGGATAGCAGTAGAACGTCGCCGGTTTAATGAAGCAGCAAGGGTGTATAATTCATTTATCAGGATTTTCCCCACCAATATGCTGGCAAACATGTTCGGATTCAATGCCAAGCCATATTTCCAGGCAGCAGCAGGAGCAGATACAGCTCCCACTGTAGAATTTTAGTCAGGGGTATTTATGCTTAAATTAAGCAAAGCTGAACAGAAGCAGATCGCTCAATCAGTTAAGCAGGCAGAGGCAAAAACCAGTGGTGAAATAGCTACTGCGATTATTCCACAGAGCTATGATTATGCTGTTTATGAATTGCTTCTGGCAGTTCTGGCGGGATTGATCTACTCCGTTGTGATATTCACCTTTTCCAGCGAACTGCAAAGCTGGCTGCAGGGATTAATTTGGAGTTATCATGTTTACTATTTGACGGGATTTTATCTTTTCAGTACATTTCTTGTCATATTGATCGTCTATTTCCTGGCAAATATTCCGGTAATTGACCGGCTGATAGTTCCCCGCAAAATCATGCAGAGCTGGGTTGACCGTCGTGCCTGGCAGCATTTTGCCCAGTCAGGTGTAGGTCACACTCAAGATGGCACCGGGATTTTGATCTTTATTTCGGTTCTGGAACGCAGAGTGCAATTGCTGGCGGATTTTGGTATTGCCCAAAAAGTTGATCAAAGTAGATGGCAGCAGATAGTGGATAAAATAACCCTGGGAATCAAAACCGGCAAACTGACAGAAAAGCTCAGTGAAGCAATTCTGGAATGTGGAGAATTGCTGGAAAAGGATTTCCCCAGAGCTGATGATGATATTAATGAATTAGATGATAACATTGTCCAATTAGATAAATGATCGGAGCGATAAATGAATCATAAAACTAAATTAGTTATAATAGCAGTTTTTTTTCTGTTTGCCTTTTTTTTGCAGGCAGCAGTTAAGATACCCGATCTCAAAATGATGGTGAATGACAATGCCAATATATTAACCTCACGCCAGGAAAGTGACCTTGAGCAGCTCTTGCGTAACACCATGTCTGCCACTTCTGCTGAGATCGCTCTTCTAACAGTTATAGATCTTTCTGGCTTAACAATAGAAGATTATTCCATGAAGGTTGTGGAAAAATGGAAGCTTGGTAAAAAAGACAGGGATAATGGAATCTTACTGCTGGTGAGTATTAATGACCGCAAAGTTCGGCTGGAAGTTGGCTATGGACTGGAAGATATTGTCACAGATGCCAAAAGCAGCTATATTATTAATACGATCATCGTGCCACAGTTTCGGCAGGGCAATTTTTATGAAGGTATCCACGCAGGACTCGCTGCTGCTACTGGATTGGTAACTAGTACTTATGAGATCAGCTCAGAAGAACTGGCAAAATACCAGCAGAACCAGGCAAGGAAGAAGAAAAGTGGTGGATTCCCAGTGGGCATGATAATATTTATCTTATTCATGATCCTATCTCGCAGAAGAGGTAGAGGTGGATTATTACCCTGGTTATTCCTGGGCTCCATGATGGGCGGACGCGGTGGCGGTGGTCGCAGCGGCGGAGGCTTTGGTGGTGGTTTCGGTGGATTCTCAGGTGGCGGTGGCGGCTTTGGAGGCGGTGGTGCCTCTGGTGGCTGGTAAAAAATAAGGAAATTAAATATGTTTATAGATTATTCCCGGATCAAAATACAATCAGGAGCTGGCGGAAATGGCTGTGTAAGTTTCCGTCGAGAAAAATATGTCCCCAAAGGTGGTCCTGATGGGGGAGATGGTGGTAAAGGTGGCAGTGTTTATCTCAGGGGAGACACAAATTTTAATACGCTCTTGAAATATCGATTTACCAAGCTTTATAAAGCTGATAAAGGTGAAAATGGCAGAGGCAATAATCAGACCGGTGCTTCGGCTGATGACATGATTTTGCCGGTACCATTAGGCACTGAAGTGTTTGATATCACTGATGGCATTCATGAAAAGATCGGTGAACTCACTGAAGAAAACCAGATGCTGCTGGTGGCTCAAGGCGGTAATGGTGGACGGGGTAATGCCCGTTTTGCTACTGCTACCGTGAAGGCACCTCGTTATGCCAAACCGGGTGGAGACAGCGACGATAAGGAACTGGAACTGGTATTAAAATTGATGGCAGATGTTGGTTTGGTGGGATTTCCTAATGCCGGTAAATCTACTCTCCTCAGTAAAGTCACTTCAGCGAATCCCAAGATAGCCAATTATGAATTCACCACCCTGGAACCTTCCCTGGGTGTTGTGGATGTAAGTGACTATTCTTCATTTGTGATGGCTGATATTCCAGGGATAATTGAAGGTGCTCATGACGGTAAAGGTTTGGGTACTCAATTTTTGCGTCATATTCAAAGGACCAGACTATTGCTCTTTTTGATTGATATTGATAGTCACAATCCCTTTGAAGATTACATTACGCTTTATAAAGAGCTTCATCTATATGACCCCCACATGGACAAAAAGCCGCATCTGATAGCGCTTTCTAAGCTGGATACGATCGCTGAGTCTGATAAGGATGAGATGGTTTTGATGATGAAACAGGAATTTTCAGAATCCATTCAGGAAGATATTATCGCTATTTCTTCTCTCACCGGAGAAAATCTTGACCAGTTGAAAGATATTCTATATCGCAGATTACAGAATCTGAAACGTATCGAAGACCCTGAACTGGAATAATGCCGGAAAAGATATAAAACTGAATTAATAATGCTGAACAAAATACGCGCCTGGATCAAGCTAACATCTATAAATGGTATCAGCTCTGTACGGGCGATCAAGATAGTGAAAGCACTTGGTGATCCACAAATATGGATAGATGACAGTGATTCTCCGCTGGCAGAATTTACTTTCGTGTCAGAAAATATGCTGGTATCACTTCAGCAAATGTCTGATCCACCTGACTGGAATAAAATTGCCGGTCTTATTCAGCAGCATGAACTCAAATTCGTCACATTTTTTGATGAGGAATATCCTTTTATCTTGAAAACTATCCCTGATCCACCTGCCTGGCTTTTCTATCTTGGCAATCTTCAGGAAAGCGATTTCACCAAAAGCCTGGCTGTAGTTGGCACCCGCAAGCCATCAAGTTATGCTATCACCCAGTGCAAAAAGATCACTGGGGAACTTGTCCGGCAGCAAATGGTGATTGTAAGTGGAATGGCTTACGGTATTGATGCCGTTGCTCATAGAGCAGCTCTTGATAATGGCAGCAGAACGATTGCCGTGATGGGTACCGGAGCAGAACAGATATATCCCCCTCGGCATCGAGAGCTGGCAGAAGAGATCAGGCAAAATGGTGCTTTGATCTCAGAATATCTGCCTGGCTCAGTGGCGAATGTCTGGAATTTCCCCAACCGCAACAGGATCATCAGTGGTCTCAGCCAGGCTACCTGGGTAGTCGAAGGTGGGATCAAAAGCGGTTCTCTGATCACTGCCAGATATGCTCAAAATCACAATCGTCCGGTCTTTGCTTTACCTGCTGATATAAACCGTGAAACTTCTGCAGGGTCAAATCATCTGATCCGAGAAGGTGCCTTTCCCGTTCTGCAAAGCAGCGATATTCTGGAAGTGATGGGCATCAGCAAAACAAATCTCTCAGACAATAATATCAAAATGGACAGCCTGAATGACCTGGAAAAGAAAATATATCAAATTCTGGTCAGTCAATCTGAAGAGGTGCAATTTGATCAATTACTGGTTCTTAGCAAACTTAAGATCAGCGAGTTATCAACTATTATTCTCAGTCTTGAGCTGAAGGGTTTTATCGGAAAAGCACCAGGAAACAATATTTTTGCAATCAAATAAAGAGGTAAATATGGAAAAAAGAGAAACCAGGATCAGTCGAAATTTTCTTAAATATCCGGCAGGCTCTGTCCTGATCGAAACAGGAAATACAAAAGTGATCTGTGCCGTTGCCATAGAGGAAACGGTTCCTCCTTTTATAAAATCCACTGAGCAGGGTTGGCTTACTGCGGAATATTCCATGATGCCGGGCAGCTCCAAACCCCGGGCACGTCGTGAAGTAAATAAAGGTAAAGTGAGTGGACGTACAGCAGAGATCCAAAGACTGATCGGCAGGTCACTTCGGGCAGTGGTTGACCTGAAAAAAATACCAGGCTATACAATTAAAATAGATTGTGACGTGATGCAGGCGGATGGAGGTACTCGCACTGCTTCTATCACTGGTGCCTGCGTGGCATTGTATGATGCCTTCAATTTCATGCTCAAAGCAAAAATGATCAAAGAATTCCCGATAAAGTATCTCGTAGCTGCAGTTTCAGTAGGGTTAGTGGATGATGAATTTGTTCTTGACCTTGATTATGAAAAGGATTCACAGGCTCAGGTAGATTTGAATGTGGTGATGCTGGAAACTGGTGAACTGGTGGAAATACAAGGTACTGCCGAAGGAAAAACATTCAGTCGCGAGCAATTGAACAAAATGCTTGACCTTGCTGAAACCGGTATCCAGAATCTGGTGGAAAGTCAGAAAGAAGCTCTGGAAACACGTTGAGGAAATTATGAAAAAAGTAGATCTAATTATCAGTAACTGCAAAGAATTACTCACCCTTAAGGGTGCCAATCGCGCCCGGACTGGCAGTGAAATGAATGATCTGGGGATAATATACGATGCTGCTATTGCTGTCAGCGATGGGAATATTATTGAATACGGTAAAGAAGCAGAAATTTTAGCTAAATATGATTTTAATGAGCATATTGATGCTGATAATGGCATTGTGATGCCGGGATTCGTGGACCCCCATACTCATCCGGTTTTTTATGCCACTCGCGAAAATGAATTTGAAATGAGAATTACCGGCAGGACTTATGTGGAAATTTCCCAATCCGGCGGTGGTATCCGCTCGAGTATAAATTCCGTGCGTCAGGCAGGTGAAGAAGAATTATATCAGCTTGCGCGCCAGCGGATCAAAAAACTGATCACTTGTGGCACTACAACTCTCGAAGCCAAAAGTGGTTATGGACTTTCTACAGAAAGCGAACTTAAGATGCTGCGAGTTATCAAGCGACTAAATAACAGTCTTCCGCTGGATATTGTTCCCACTTTTATGGGTGCTCACGAGTTTCCGGTGGAATTTAAAGATGACCATGAAGGCTATATCAAGCTTCTGATAGAAGAGATGCTGCCTTATGTAGCAAAAGCAGAACTGGCAGAATACTTTGATATTTTCACCGAAGAGCATGTGTATAATATTGAACAGTCTCGCAGATTGATGCAGGCTGCCAAAGCAAATGGTTTTAAGCTCAAGATGCATGCAGATGAGATCAAGCCCATAGGTGGGGCAGAGCTGGCTGCGGAAATGAAAGCCATTTCTGCTGATCATCTGGGTGCCTGCTCAGATGCTGGTATCAAAGCCATGGCAGATCAGGGTGTGATCGCCACTTTATTGCCCGGCACTATCTTCTCTCTGGGTATGAAAAGCTATGCCCGGGCGCGTGATATGATCGATGCCGGAGTGGCTGTGGCCCTGGCTACTGATTATAATCCCGGCTCCTGCAATTGTGATAGTATGCAGTTCATCATCACGCTTGCCTGCCTGCAAATGAAAATGACAGTTGCTGAAGCAATAACTGCTGCCACGATCAATGCCGCTGCTGCTCTGGAAAGAGCAGATAAAATAGGTTCTCTGGAAATTGGCAAGCAGGCAGATATTATCATCCTCGATATGCCTTCATATAAATTTCTACCCTACCACTTTGGTTCAAATAATGTCTCCAAAGTAATCAAAAAAGGAAAGATCATCTGGTCAGATATATCTAATAAGATTATTTTTCACTAAATATAACGTTATTACAGAAAAAAATTGTGAAAGCAGTTAACTGCTTTCACAATTGATAATGAGAAATCTGATAAGGACTATTCGTATTCTTCGCAATACCAGACCCCGGATTCGGGACGCGGGAGTGTGCAGGTAAATCTGTGATCGCAATTAATACATAATCCTTTAAAAGTCTGTTTTTTGGGGGCAGGTAGTTTATTTTTATCCTTCTCTGTTTTTGGAGGAGGGTCTTTCAATTAATCCTCCATTTTCAGGGGTTTTGCCGAATCAGTGACAGCATTGATCTTAACTGCATAACTGGATTCTGCTGCAATATCTTTATCAGTAATAAGGTGGACATCGAGCAGCCCATCAGTTTTATATCCGGTACGCAGGTAGTTCATTTCAGAAAGGCACAGGCTCCAGCCCTGCAGCCAGTTAAGTAATTCTCTGCGCTGCTGGTCATCACCGGTAAAATGCAGCAGCAGATCAATATCACTGGCAGGTCCGGCATTGGCATTTTTTACTGAGCCAAAGATATACATGGCTTGTACGCCAAAAAGTTCTGCTTTGATCATACTGGCGATTTTTTCTGCAATACGCTGGCGCCAGAGCCAGTGATTTTCTGTAACGGTTTCCGCTGGCATCATCACATTTGAAGAAACGGAGCTGGCTGAGTTTCTGGGTGCAAAATGTGCTAATGCTTCATCAAGGTCAGCGTTCATAAGTATTTTCAATACTTTGCCATCACACGTGGCAGGGATATCGATAACACGGATAGTATCAGAGAGATAGGCAAATTCAGGGGCAATATCAGGCAGAATATTTTCTGCTGAATTCAGGAATCTGTTATTAAAGACATTATTTTCTTCATCAGGATACAATGGCAGGTAGAGAATATTAGATTCCACCAGGTCTTGAAAGAAATGAGTACCAAAGGACAGGTCGGAAGTGAAGTGACCTTTTTTGCGAGCGATTTCGATAAGCACAGCAGTGTTATTAATATCAGAATAAGTGACGCTTACACCCAGTTTTATATCACCGCGGCTGCCCCAGCGTCCGGGACCCATGAGGATAAATTTACGTTTGGGAAGCAGTTTATTGATCTTACCTACTGCTCTTGCCACGCTTTTCATATCCTCCAGCGTGGTGAGACTGCTGTAGCCCTGGGGAGTAACATATACGATATGGGTGATTTCGGGAAGATAGCCATTTGCTATAAAGCGGTTTGCACTAAAGAGTATTTGATCCTGGGGGACATCTTTGGGAATGGCAGCAACCTGTTCAGATATTTTAGAGCTTTGTGCCCGGCATTGTAGCAGATAGAAATCATCACCATCACAGGCAAACTCAATATCTACCGGAGCATCAGTTTTGCGTTTCAATAAAGTGAGAATATCACCAATCAAGCTTACATATTTTTTAGAAGTATGATTAAGACCATGAAAAGTTACTATGGGATCGGAGCTGGCAAAATTCATCTGGAATTTATTGAGATTGCGGATGTCACCATTTTCGTAGAATGAGAGGATTTTATCTGCCATAGGATATTCATCGCCATACTCTTTCAGCAGCTTTTTGATCTCGATGGTTTCGAATGTGTTCTTTTTAAGATTGATAACATCAATTTTGTGAGGTGAATAACGGCAGACTTCATCAGGAGTTATGTTTACACGCAGGTCTGGTTGTCCGGGTGCTATCAATATGGGATAATCATCACTGAGCCGGTCAACAGCTCGAGTTCCTAATCCCGGAACTATGCGGATGAGCCCGTCATCCTGTTTGATACGTGGTGACCAGCGGAATTCATTGTGACTGAAAGCCACTCCGGCAAAGGCAGGGAGGAAATAATCACCGACCTTTTTGCCAACCACCTGCTGGATGATGATAGCCATTTCCTCGTGAAAATCCAGTAAGCCACGTTCGCGGCGATATTCAATGGGATCAGGGGAGAATACTGAGGCATAAACCTCAGCAACGGCATCAGCTAAAGCATTGATCTTTTCGATCCGAGTGCCTTGGTTAGCGAGGAACAGGCTTTTATATTTACCGGAAAATACTGCTCCTACACGGTCTTCGAGAAGGCTTGATGAACGCACTATAATAGGATTATCCCCAAAATCTTCGATTGCCCGATTAAATTCCTTGATGATCTCCGGTGGGAAATAGGAGTTTTTGAAAAGCTGAATAATATTGGCATATTCAGAGCGTACCTGTTCAATCTCTTTATATTTCTGCTCAATGATCTCTTCAAGATTATTGTAATAAAGAAAACGGTGCATAGTATTTGAGGTAATGTACCAGGTGTTTGGGTAGCAGATATTGATGTCATGCAGTTTATTCCCAAACATGGTAGAAGTTATGCTTTTTGCCAGAAATATCCCGGCGCTCTTACCGCCCAGCTTGCCATGACTGTTTGCCGGGAAGATCATGTGTCTGGTAAGTTCCCGGAAATAATTGATATCAACAAAATCTTTGGCAATATTGATGAATTGCAGTTGATCAGTAAAGAAACGCAGAATAAGAGAAACACTTAGATTCTTTTTAGTATAGTATGAGAGCTCAATTTTATCAAGATTAAGGTAGAAATACCTCTCTAAAGCATTTTGAATGTCGCTGAGAGAAGTTGCCATATCTTCCAGTGTCTGCGTAAGAAAGTTCAATTTATCTTCCTGAAGCCATTTCTGGATGTTAAGGAGTATTTCAACATCATCAAGATTATTCTCTGCCAGTTGAAAGATGTGTTTGCTCTGTTCAAGAAGCGTTTCTTTATCCTGGCGGTCTATGGGTTTGTTTGAGAACAGCAGTCCTTCTGGTTCAATATTTTCTGTACTGCATTCTATGGAATCTGGATGGCATTGTGATTCTGTTCTGCCTATCCAGAATAGATAGTTCATTAATTTACGGGCAATACGCAGATAATTATCAGAATCTGTGTGCCGCAGCAGTTCAATTATTGTTTTCCATTCAGGCTTATGCTTTTGGTTATCTGAAGCATGCTCCAGATCGAATAATAACTTCTTTAATAGGATGCGGTGTAGGAAAATTGAAAGTTTTTTACAGATTGTATCCAAAAGCTGCTGTTCTTCAGCCAGAAATTCGAGACTGGCATCATTATAAAATACCTTCACATTACCTACGCATTTATCATCAATGATCAGATCACTTTCCTGCCATAGATCGCTTTTGACGAATTGTGGACTATGGAACACTTCGTCATCGTATATTATCTGAACCGTACAGTTATCACTATATTGCCAGCCATATGGCATCAGTTCGATCACTTTTCGCAGCGCGGTTGCTAATGGCTGGTCAACTTTATTGAGGATCTCACTGATCTGGTAGATGCAATTCAGCTCTTTTTTCCGTTCATTGAGGTTATTTAAAATACTTTTAATATGCAGTTCATCGGTCATTTTAAGATAACTCCTTTATTTGCGATGCAATCTACAATTACTTCAATATTGTGTGAGCAGCGAATATGACTCACATGCTCTGTTTCTGTAATATTTTTTTGAGTATTTAACCATTTCCAGTCAATAGATTTCTTTTTTTCTTCCTGGATAGAAAGATAAAAGATACCAAAAGCGATCAGATTATGAAAGAAATGCGAACCCTGGCTTAGATCAGGTTTCATTTGGGGCAGGGTAGCTTCTATAATTGCCTTGGCACCAGAGATCATGCTCCAGGTTACAGGAATGCCCAGCCAGGGATCAGAGGATCCCCATCTGCCAAATCCGATTAATAAATAGGGTCTTTTCTCCTTGGTAAGTTCACGATTTATTTGAGCAATTTCACTGGCAATTGTCCGGCTGTTCACTGCATAAAATGTGTCAGGTTTCACATAGACAATATCAAATATATCTTCCCGTGAGCCATTTCCCAATACGGAATTGCTTTCTGCCAGAATCTCTGATTGAGGATGATCTGCACAAATTCTGCTTGTATTTCCAGTTAATGCCAGCATAGTTCGCACCTGCAGGAATCCCAGATGATATTCAGGCTTGCCAGTGGTTTCATTGATATTATTTTCTAAAGCAAATTCAATTTCGACATCAGATTGATATTCTTCATGGCAGAGATGTAGAAGTTTTTTTAAAGTTTCGTTTAAGGGGATTTTATTATATTTTAAAATCGGTGAAAAGTCAATTAATCTGGCACCTTTTTCAGGGATGCCTGAGATAAAGCTGTCATTCTCATACTGATATGTGGAGCAAAGTAATGAGATTATTCCATCCTCTTCGGCTTTTTCAATCGAGTTCTTTTGCATGAATTCTATTTCTGAAATGGGATTAAATTCCTTGATCTCGCCCATCTTGATAGACCAGAATTCCCGCTGACTGTTATCAAGCATGTCCTTATTGCTGTTAACAGGCGGTGGTGATTGTGGTGAGTGCGGACAATATATCCATGCTGTTCCACCATCCACGATTGTTTTGCCTAAACCAAGTGCCAGATTGATAACTCCGTCTTCACGTCGGGAGTTCTGCATTGGATAATAATTATAGGTGCGCCCCACCCCTGAAATGAGGGGATAGAAATTATCCCCATAGCGGTTGCCGACCACATCCTGAATGATCACTGCCATTTTTTCCTCTTCCACTTTTCTGCCAATTGTTTGGAAATAATCACGTGAATCTGAAAAGAATAGAGAGGAATAAATATATTTTATTGCCTCAGTGAGCTTATGAAACCGGCTTTCGATGTCCTGCTGATTATTGGGCAGCATTTTGGTGGCATAAACTCCCGCAAAGGGCTCCGCAGTCGAATCTTCCAGGAGACTGGATGAACGCACTGCCAGAGGGATCTTTGTCCCGGTGATTAAATTCCGCAGGTCTCCTACTATGGATGGCGGCAGACTGGCTTTTTGAAAGGTATGAGCAATAAAGGCATCATCAGATGAACTCAAGGCTATGGGATAGAGATCATTTTGCTTCATAAATTGATCAAAGATATCAGTGAGGATAACTGTCATTCGGGGAATGGAAACTGTGATCTCAGTATCTTCAGATTGATTAAGCTGCTTATCAAGAAGTTCCTGTATTTTTATCAGTCCGGCAGCTTTACCTCCAGGTTCACCTTTGCCCAGAAAATCAAATGTTCGGGTTCTATTCTCTCTTGAGTATTTCCTCTGATCACCTGTGAATTCCATTCAACTCCTCCGATCATTTTTTTTGAAGGAATGGTACCGGGGTAGCGGTACCATTCCACTAACATGAAGTTTTGCTTTTTTAATTGGGCAGCCTAAACCCAACCTCTATCTTTACATGCTTGAGCAACTCTATTGATCGCTATGATATATGCTGCATCTCGCATGTATAAGTCCTTTGTTCTGGCAAGTCTGGAAACATCCAAAAAGGCGGAGGTCATCTTAAGATCAAGCTTGCTGAGCACCTCATCTTTTTCCCAGTAATAATTCATATTGCACTGCACCTGTTCAAAATAACTGCAGGTAACGCCACCGGCATTAGCCAGAAAATCTGGAATAACGAAGATGCCGTTTTTGTGAATTACTTCATCTGCTTCTGGGGTTGTAGGTCCATTTGCACCTTCGGCAATCACTTTCACTTTTGTATTAATGCTATTTACATTATCTTTACGGATCTGGTTTTCCATGGCAGCAGGTATTAGGATGTCCACTTCCTGAGAAAGCCAGGCTTCACCATCGAGTATTTCATAGTCAAATTCTTTTGCTTTGGCTTGATCAATTCCACCAAATCTATCTGTTATACTTCTTAATTCTTCCAGATCGACTCCAGTTTCTTTTTTGAAGGAGAATGATTTCTGTTCGTTCTGATCCCAGCAGGATACGCAAATCACTTTTCCACCCATCTGAGTATAAAGTTCAATTGCATATTGAGCTACATTGCCAAAGCCTTGAACACTGGCTGTAGTTTCAGCAGGATTGATATCCAGCTCACGCAGAGCTTCTCTTAATGTGAATACTACTCCATAACCAGTAGCTTCAGTTCTACCTAATGAGCCACCCATCCCTACTGGTTTACCTGTGATGAATCCAGGGAATTTTTTGCCATGGATCGTTTCATATTCATCAAGCATCCAAAGCATGTGCTGACCATTGGTCATTACATCTGGAGCCGGAACATCTCGCAGTGGTCCCACATTATAGGCAATCTGGCGTACCCAGCCACGGCAGATCTGTTCCTGTTCACGTGCACTCAAATTATGAGGATCACAGATCACTCCACCCTTACTGCCTCCCAGAGGAATATCTACTACACTGCATTTCCAGGTCATCCAGGTTGATAAAGCCTTCACTGTGTCTGCTGTCTCGTGAGGATGGAACCTGATCCCGCCTTTAGCTGGTCCGCGTGCATCATTATGCTGTACGCGAAATCCCTTAAATACTTTAGTTGTTCCGTCGTCCATTTTAACCGGAATACTAAAATGATACTCACGCATCGGATTGCGGAGCAGTTCCCGTGAGCCCTGATCAAGGTTCAGTATATCTGCAACCTTATCAAACTGTTCCTGTGCCATTCTAAATGGATTAAAAGCCTTTGAATCCATCTTTACCTCCAGTAATTTTTTTTCTCTTAATAAGACATTATGCACGAGATGTGCCAAATGGAATAAATAATATATAATATCAGCTAAATTACTATAAATAGAGATAAATAGAAGTTAAGATATTAATGATTGTAATAATCGTCAAAAAGTAAATAAGTGGGTAAATATTCCCCACTGGTGATTTATGTACCGCCTAATCCAGTTTGCTGCGCAGCGTCTTTCGGTCAATTCCCAGTATTCGTGCTGCCTCTGATTTATTGTTCCCGGTCTGCTCCAGTACTTTTCTTATATAATCGCTTTCCATCTTCGCCAGAGTACGCTGCAGATTACTTTGCGGGTTATAGCTTCCTTTTCTCATATAATCCGGCAGATCAGCAGGTTTGATACTCTCGCCAGTATGCATCACCACCAGTCTCTGAATGAGGTTATCAAGTTCGCGCACATTTCCGGGCCAGGGGTATTGCTGGAGTAGTGCCAGGGTATCTTCCCGCACAACTGGCAAATTAATACCCATATCAAGGGAGTGTTTTCGCAGAAAATGGTTGATCAGCAGCAGGATGTCATTTCCTCGTTTCCGCAAAGGAGGGATCTCGATATTGATCACATTCAGTCGGTAATAAAGGTCTTCCCTGAATAAACCAGCTCCTACAAGGCTGCGCAAATTTTTATTCGTAGCTGAGATTATTCTGATATTAACTGCTACCGGTTTGCGTGAACCTACCAGATAAACTTCTTTTTCCTGGATAACCCGTAATAATTTAGACTGCATCATCAGGCTCAAATCACCTATCTCATCCAGAAATATTGTGCCACCTTCTGCGGTTTGGAAAAAGCCGGCTCGCGTAGTATCTGCACCCGTAAAAGCACCTTTCACATAGCCAAAAAGTTCGCTTTCCAGAAGCTCATGTGGAATAGCAGTGCAATTTACCGGTACAAAGGGAGCAGAACTCCGCCTGCTTTGATAATGTATTGCTCGGGTCACCAGTTCTTTGCCTGTTCCGCTTTCACCGGTTATCAAAACGGTTGCTGAAGTACGAGATGCTTTTTCTATTACCCGGAATATTTCCTGAAGTGCTTCAGAGCTGCCGATCAAGCCATATTTGTCACTGGCAGGAGTCTCGCTTTCCAGGCTTTGTCTGGTTTGCACTTTTTTTATTTCTTTCTGCACCAGGGTCAGCAGTTCTTCACCGGTAAAAGGTTTGGGGAGATATTCCCCAACACCCTGCTTCATCGCCTCTACAGCGCCTTCTATTGTTGCATATCCAGTGACCATCATCAAACCTGTATTATGATAATTCTCCCGCACATAATGCACTAATTCCAGACCACTTGCCCCTGGCATCTTAAGGTCAGTTATCACCAGCTCAAACGTGCGGCTCTGCATGATCTCTACTGCTTCATCCACGCTGGAAGCTGTAAGCACAATAGGGTAGTGCGGGTGCAGATGTCGTCTGATCATTTCCCGGGTATCAGCAGAATCATCAACTATCAGGATAGCGGTTTTACTTTTTGGCATAATTTTGTCCTTTATTATAATTGATCGGGAAATTAAGGATCACAGTAGTGCCTTCATCGATGATTGATCTCACTTTGATCGTACCGCCATGAGCTTTCACAATTCCATGCACTACAGAAAGACCAAGTCCTGTTCCTTCACCTAATTCTTTGGTGGTAAAGAAGGGCAAAAATATCTTTTTTTGAGTGCTGCGGTTCATGCCCACACCATTATCCTTTATTTTGATCTTGATTTGTTCATTACTTCTTGTTCTGGTTATGATCTCCAGAAGTCCTCCGCCTGGCATTGCCTGCTCAGCATTCACCAGCAGGTTAATGATCACCTGTTTTAATTGCGAAGTATCTGCAGTGATCTCTGGCAGATCATCTGCCAGATCAAGCTTTAAACTGATGGAATGCTTGCGGATGCGGCTGCCTACTATCTGCAGACTTTCACTGATCACTTCATTGATATTCACCTGGCTTCGCTGCATAGGCATTTGACGCGCAAAAAGAAGTAATTTACGCACTATCTCCCGGGCATGTAATGATGAACTGACTATTTTTTCCAGATCATTGCTCATGGAACTGCCAGTCTGCAATTCTGCTGCCACAAGCTGGGCATAACCCAGGATATTGGAAAGAGGTTCATTAAGCTCATGTGCTATTCCCGCAGCCAGTTGTCCGATAGTAGCAAGTCTGTCTGCCTGACGCAGCCGTTCTTCTATCTCCTGTTTTTCCTCTTCTGATTGCAGTTTACGGTAGATTGCCCCTGTAGCTCCTGCTATGGAATTTAATAAGTCATATTCTTCTGTCAGAAATTCCAGTTCGCGCTCTAACAAACAAACTTTCACTTCCCCCACCAGTTCCCGTCCAGAATATATCTTGCTTTTAAGCTCTTTTTTACCTGACTGATAGTCTAAGGATTGATATATATGTTTACCTATTTTAATGCAGCAGCCGGTTTCAGCAGGATACTGAAATGATTCAGGGATCATCATCACCAATTTCTGAAAGGTCTCATCCATCTCCAGTTCCACATCATGCAGAAG